>DATMHB010000371.1:0-2721 GCA_035555175.1 Flavisolibacter sp.
AGAAATTGCCACCACCGGGCTCTCACATCCGTACCGGATTATTTGGAACTCCATCGCAAGGGGCAAATGATCCAGGAGGCTTCGAGAATTGTAAAGGCAAATAATGAAGTAAATTATGAGGGGAAGGTGAATGGGAAAGACCTCATTTTCGGCGCGGACGGAGATTTTATAAGAGAGAATAAAGAAGCAAACGACTGATCAGGTAAAGGCCGTGAGTTGATCTTGCGGCCTTTTTAAAAAGATACCGACCGAATGAAATATTTGTTCACCGCAACAGTTTGGCTGTATGCAGCAATTTCTTTTGGGCAGGGCCGCGACCTCCAGTTCTTTATCGCGCAGGCCAGGCAGAACAGCCCGGTTATAAGGGATTACCAGAACCAGCTCCTTTCAGCCCAGATCGACAGCCAGCTACTCCGGGCGTCGCTGCGCACCCAGGTGAATTTTATTAGCGCTAACAGCTATGCTCCCGTGATCAAAGGATGGGGCTATGACGAAGCCATCACCAATATCGCCAATTTGCAGGGCCTTGTGCAGGCGAACAGGAACTTTCTCAACCGAAATAATGTGGCTGCGCAATACAGGACCATTGCATTGCAACGGCGCGCCCTCCTGGATACGATCCAGCTGTCGCAACAGGAACTCGTCAGAACGGTCACGGATCAATACATCACTGCCTATGGCGATCTCTTGTTGCTCGACTTCAACAGGGAAGTCTTCGAGCTCATGCAGAAAGAGGAAGAGGCGCTTAAAAAGTTAACCGAGGCAAGCGTCTATAAACAGACCGACTATCTGAACTTTTATGTGACCATGCAGCAGCAGGAACTTGCCTGGCTGCAGGCACAGATCCAATACAATAGCGATTATCTCACGCTCAATTATCTATCGGGTATCGTTGATACAACCATTGAAAGGATTGTGGCCCCGGCGCTGGCAGATTCCGTCACGCACGATTTTTTTCATTCGGTTTTTGTAAACCGCTTTGTTACCGACAGCCTTCGCCTCGTAAATGAACGAGCACTCATCGACTACCAATACAAACCGAAGATTGGTGCGTATACTGATGCAGGATACAATTCCAGTTTGCAGTTCATGCCATACAGGAATTTTGGATTTTCATTTGGCATCAGTCTGACGGTGCCCATTTATGATGGTCATCAGAAGCAGATGAAGTATGCGCAGATCGATATCCGCGAACGGACCAGACAGTTCAACCGCAATTTTTATATCAACCAGTACCGTCAACAGATCGCCCAATTGAGAAACCAGCTGGCGGCTATTGATATGTTGGTGAACAAGATCAACAGACAGATCGAATATGCGCATACGCTGATCGTTGCCAACGGAAAACTTTTGGAAACGGGCGACATCACTATGAAAGACTACGTGAGCGCTATAAACAATTACCTGAGTGCACGCAATCTGCTCACGCAAAACAATATCAGCCGTCTGAAAATTGTTAACCAGATCAATTACTGGAATATTAACCGATGATCATGACCAGACCGTATTTAATGTCGTTGCTCTTTTTTCCGCTGCTTTTTTCCTGCCGCCATAAAGAGGCACCGGCAGAAGAAGAGGCCCCCGAAGAAGTGCAGACGCCCGTTACCGTTACAAGTATCCAGTCAGCCTCGCTCACCGATTCTGCGGAGCTGAATGCCACTTCTTCATTCCTGCAAAGCAACTTTATCAAGGCTTCAGCAAACGGCTATTTGGAATCGGTAGATGTACACCTCGGCCAGCTCATTCGCAAAGGCCAGCCTGTTTTTACCTTGCAAACGAAAGAGGCGCATGCACTCGGCAATACCATCAACAAACTTGATCCTTCATTTCATTTTTCCGGTCTTATTACCATCAGGGCGGCAGCAGAAGGCTATATCCAGGAGCTCAATCATCAAAAGGGAGATTATGTGCAGGACGGTGAACAGCTGGCTGTTGTTACCGATACCAGGAGCTTTGGATTTGTACTCAACCTTCCATACGAACTAAGGCGGTATGCGGGGGTAGGCCGGCAGCTCGATGTAGAGCTACCGGACGGCACAAGGTTAAAGGGCATGGTGGCCTCCATAATGCCGAACGTGGATTCTGTTTCGCAAACGCAGAGCGTGCTGATCAAAGTGGGCAGCAGCACTCCGATCCCGCAAAACCTTATTGCGAAGGTGAGGATCGTGAAAACTCAAAGAACGGGAATGTCAGTGCCTAAGCAGGCCGTGCTCACCGATGATGCACAATCCAATTTCTGGGTGATGAAGATGATCGATTCTGTAACGGCGGTGAAAGTGCCGATCGTGAAAGGATTGGAGACGAATGACAGGGTGGAGATACTGCGTCCTCAGTTCTCTGCTTCGGATAAAATTCTATTAACGGGCAATTACGGCCTTGGCGATACCGCCAAGGTAAAAATTGTCAAAGGCGAAGAATGAAAAGTTTTTTCACAGCATACAGGAATCCGCTCACCGTTATCATCGCGCTCATCATCATGGGCGGCATTTTTGTTTATACCCGATTACAAACTTCTTTGTTTCCTGAGATCACTTTTCCCAAGATCAAGATCATTGCCGATGCAGGCCTTCAACCGGTGAACAAGATGATGGTGACGGTGACGCAACCCCTGGAGAATGCCGTTAAGCAGGTGCCCGATCTTGCCGACATTCGCAGCATTACGAGCCGCGGAAGCTGCGAGATCTCCGCCTTCATGAACTGGGATGCCAACGTCGACCTGAG
>DATMHB010000372.1:0-5954 GCA_035555175.1 Flavisolibacter sp.
TGGAGGTATTGAAATATTCATCCGAGCACATGCTTAGCGTTGTGAATGACGTGCTCGACTTCAGTAAGATCGAAGCAGGTAAAATGGAGCTGGCAACGGATGAATTCAACATGAAAACGGTGCTTGAAAAAATATATACCGTCTTTAAAAACCAGTTCGAGTCGAAGAAGGTCGGATTCGAATTTCATATCGACAATGGTCTTGATAAATTCTTCAAAAGTGATGAGACGAGGATCCGCCAGGTATTGACCAACCTGATTGGTAATGCCTACAAATTCACTGATAAAGGTACTGTGAAGTGCACGGCGAAATTGGTTTCGTCGGATAGCGAAGGTGCTGAAGTCTTCTTTTCGGTAAGCGATACCGGTATCGGTATGAGCCAGGACCAGCAGCAAGTGATCTTCGATGCCTTTAACCAGGCCGAAACTTCCACTACAAGAAGGTTTGGCGGAACAGGGCTCGGGTTGACGATCAGTAAAAAGATCGTATCGAAGCTGGGTGGCGACCTGATGCTGGAAAGCGAGCCCGGAAAAGGAAGTCATTTCTTCTTTACAACACGTATGTCGCTGTGCCAGGAGAACAAGGCTTTTGTAAATGAGAATAAGGTGGGAAGTCTGATCAGTTTGAAGGGAACCAAGGTGCTGGTAGCAGAAGACAGTCCGGTGAACATGACCATTACGCGGAAGTTCCTGCAGCGTTGGGACGTGATCATTCACGAGGCGATCAATGGGCAGGAGGCGGTGCAACTGTTCCAGGAGAATGAATATGATGTGGTGCTCATTGACCTTGATATGCCGATCATGGACGGATACGAAGCGCTTGCAGAGATCAGGAAGATCAATAAGAATATTCCGGCTATTGCCTTTACCGCAGCGGTGTTGCCGCAGATGAAAGAATACCTGGCGAGCAAAGGGTTCAACGATTTCCTTCAGAAGCCTTTCAGGCCGGAAGACCTGCACAGAAAGATTTCTTTTTACTACCCCAAGGTCAATATCTCAGCGGCCTGATAACTTTTCGTTAGAGGCAGCTGAATGAATTAAGGAATTGGCGGCTCAGAGAATACCGAGCTTTGCCAGTTCCTTTCTTAATTGTGCGGCGCTATGGAACCTGATGCATTGGATACCGAGCGCTTCTGCGGCATGAACGTTGCGCAGATTGTCGTCGATGAAGAGGGTTTCCTGAGGAATAAGATTGAAACGCTTTAACAATACGTGATAAAATTCAGGGAACGGCTTCCGGGTTTTTTCTTCTCCGCTTACGACGCGGCCGTCGAACCAATGAAGGAAGTCGTATCGTTCGAGTGCGATTGGAAATAATTCTGCGCTCCAGTTGGTGAGTGCGTAAAGTTTAAATTGCCGTTGTTGTTTTAGTTCGCGGAGGATGTCTACTGTTTCAGGCATAGGTCCGCCGAGCATTTCTTTCCAGCGGCCGTAATAGGCTTCGATATATTGTTTCCATTCGGGAAACTGTGCGACAAGGGTTTCGGTGGCTTCTTTGAGGGGGCGGCCGGCGTCCTGGGCTTCGTTCCAGTCGGAGGTGCAGATGTGTTCAAAGAAGTGTTTTTTTTGTTCTTCGTCGACAAACAGTTTATCGAATACGTAGGAGGGGTTCCAGTCGATGAGCACACCGCCGAGGTCGAAGATGATGGATGTGATTTTCATGAGGTGCAAATTAGTAAACCTTATAGGTCTTTAAGACCTTATAGGTTTAGCCAGAAAAAATCATTCCAGCTCCACAATTCTTTGGTCGACCGGCTGCGCATGAAATTGCAAAAAACTTGTAAGACTCCCATAACAACGGATTACTTCGGTGCAGTCGATCCATTGCATGGTCTTTTTGCTATAAGCCTTGTAGGAAGACCACTGCCAATCATTCAACGCCTGGCAATAACCGTGGTGGACCGGGTTTTTGTGAATGTAAAATACTGTTGACCATAACTGGGCATCTGTGGTTATTTCAACCCTTCTGATGTAATCAATAAAGAGCCCTCCCTTACGGCGATAGACTTTATTGAAAGACTTAGCATAAGAATTCAAAAGATTTGAAAATCTTTCCATTATGAAATCAGAGATCGATTCTTCAGTAAATGCTTTTTCTTTCTTTACTACATCGAAATAAGCCTTGATGGCGGTCAAATCCTTTATTCTTACGAGGAGGTGAAAATGATTTGGCAGAAGACAGAAAGCGTAGATATGGGCGACCGGTAAAATATACTTCTGCAGGCGCAGTAAAAAGAAATGAAAATTGCCTTTGTCGCGGAATATTTTGTCGTCTCCAATCGCGCGCGAAAATAAATGGTAAGTAGAATCCGGAAATAGCGGAATGTGATAGTCAACCATAGATTAAAATTAAAATCCCATGCATTCCAATGCATGGGATTTTAACCAAACCTATAAGGTCTTTTAAACCTATAAGGTCTTAAAGACCTTATAGGTCTATTCCAATGCCGGTCGCAACCACCTCTCAGCCTCCTCCACGCTCATACCCTTGCGCTCCGCATAATTTACCAGCTGATCCCTTCCGATCTTACCCAGACCGAAATAATGACTGTCCGGATGCGCAATATACCAGCCACAAACAGAAGCCGGCGGATCCATGGCCAAGCTCTCCGTCAACTCAATTCCAATATGCTCCGTCGCATTCAGTAATGAAAATAATTTCAATTTTTCAGTATGGTCCGGACATGCCGGGTACCCAGGCGCCGGACGAATACCCTTGTATTCCTCCCTGATCAGTTGCTCGTTCGAAAGCGCTTCATTCTTTGCATAACCCCAATACTGCCTGCGGACCTGCTCATGCAGACACTCTGCAAACGCTTCCACAAAACGATCTGCCAGTATCTGCACCATGATCTTGTTGTACTCATCATGTTCCGCCGCAAAACGATCAATATGCTGCCTTGCACCCTGTATCGTTACAGCGAAAGCACCCATGTAATCACTGCTAACAGTTCCATTGTCGGCGGCCGCACCGGCCGGACGGATAAAATCTGCCAGCGAATAGCTCGGCTGTCCAACAGCTTTCTTCATTTGCTGCCTCAGAGACTCCAATTTTACTTCACCATTTTTAGTTTGCAGCGTAATGGTATCCCTGTTATTCGTAGCCGCAGGCCAGAAGCCGATCACACCATTTGCACTAAACCATTTTTCAGCAACGATTTTCTTTACGAGGGCCTGGGCATCGTTGTATAAACGCGTTGCCTCCGTTCCAAATATCTTGTCGTTGAGCACGTCGGGGAAGCGGCCCGGCATTTCCCAGCCAATAAAGAAGGGGCCCCAGTCAATATAACGCGCGATGGTGGCGAGATCGAAATCTTTAAACACCTTTACATCATCAATGGCCGGCCTTGTCGGCTTATAATTTTTCCAGTCGAAATATTCTTTGATGACGACAGCTTCTTCGTATGCGATCTGCACTTTATGCTTCTGCTTATTCAGGAACTGATCGCGAAGGCTGTTGTATTCAGTATTGGTCTGCTGAAGAAAATTCTGTTTCTGGTCCTTGTTCAATAGGTTACTGACAACCGTCACACTTCTAGATGCGTCGAGCACGTGCACTACACCGTTGCCATATTCCGGCGCAATGCGCACGGCGGTATGCGTTCTTGATGTAGTGGCGCCGCCAATGAGCAATGGCTGCTGCATGTTACGGCGTTTCATTTCTCTCGCAATGTGTACCATTTCGTCAAGGGAAGGAGTGATCAATCCGCTCAGCCCAATTACATCAACGTTTTCTCTTATTGCCGTTTCAAGTATCTTGTCCGCAGGCACCATAACACCCAGATCGATTACATCGTAACCATTACATCCCAGCACTACTCCAACAATATTTTTACCGATGTCGTGTACATCGCCTTTCACCGTAGCCATCAGCACTTTGGCTGCGCCGGCCACTTCATCCGCCTTGGTTCCGGCAGCGAGGTGCGCTTTCATTCTTTCTTCTTTTTCCGCTTCGATATAGGGCGTCAGAATAGCCACGGCTTTTTTCATCACCCTCGCGCTCTTCACTACTTGCGGAAGGAACATCTTGCCACTCCCGAAAAGGTCGCCGACCACATCCATGCCGGCCATTAACGGACCTTCGATCACATCCAGTGGCTTCGGATATTTCAATCGCGCTTCTTCCGTATCTGCATCAATATAATCGGTGATACCATTTACAAGCGCATGCTTCAATCTTTCTTCAACGGCCGTATGTCTCCAGCTTTCGTCCTTTACTTCTTCCTTTCCTTTTGCTTTTACGGTTTCTGCAAAAGAGACCAGCCTTTCCGTAGCATCCGGCCGCCGGTTCATGATCACGTCTTCACATAGCTCTCTAAGCGCCGGCTCAATTTCGTCATATACCACCAGCTGACCTGCATTCACGATGCCCATATCCATGCCTGCTCTGATCGCATGCAGCAAGAACACCGAATGGATCGCTTCCCTCACATGATCATTGCCACGGAAAGAGAAAGATACATTGCTCACGCCACCACTGACCTTGACGAGAGGCATTTTTTTCTTTATGATCCTTGTTGCTTCTATAAAGTCAACAGCGTAATTATTGTGTTCTTCTATTCCCGTTGCGATCGCAAAAATGTTCGGATCGAAAATAATATCCTGTGGCTCATAGCCTACTACATCTGTGAGTATTTTATAGGCTCGTTCGCAAATCGAAACCCTTTTTTCAAGCGTGTCTGCCTGTCCGTTCTCATCAAAGGCCATCACAACAACAGCAGCACCATATGCCCGGCAGGTAAAGGCCTGCTCAATAAATTTCTGTTCGCCTTCCTTCAGTGAGATTGAGTTCACGATACATTTTCCCTGAACGCATTTAAGACCCGCTTCAATGATCTCGAACTTCGAGCTATCGATCATGATGGGGATCTTCGCAATATCCGGTTCTGCCTGCAACAAATTGAGGAAGGTGGTCATGGCCTTGACACCGTCGAGCAGCGCATCGTCCATATTCACGTCGAGGACCTGTGCGCCATTTTCAACCTGCTGGCGGGCAACTGACAGCGCCTCTTCGTATTTATTTTCACGGATAAGCCGTGCAAATTTTTTCGAGCCTGTTACATTCGTGCGCTCGCCAACATTCACAAAATTTGATTCCGGCCTGATGGTGAGCGGTTCAAGACCTGATAATCTTAAATAGGGTTTAATGGTAATCGTATCGCTCATAGTTTTCTGTTTAAGCCTGCAGGTTGACCTGCGGCGGACAAGGGTGTTAAAGGGTTGAGGCAGTTTCCATCTTCGATGCTTCAGCACGACTTTCAAATACTGTGTCGAGCTTTGGTAATTTTCTCGGTTTGATCGAACTCACGTGGTGGGCAATATGCCTGATGTGATCGGGCGTGGTTCCGCAGCAACCTCCAACAATATTCACGAATCCTTCCGCAGCCCACTCTTCGATAAAATGGGCGGTGTCTTCAGGATGCTCATCATATTCGCCCATGGCATTTGGCAAACCCGCATTGGGATAAGCCGATACGTAGCACGAGGCCAGCTGGCTGAGCTCCTCTATATGGGGACGCATTTCCTTCGCCCCAAGGGCACAGTTCAAACCTACACTGAGCGGATTGGCGTGGCGGATGGAAGTGTAAAATGCTTCGAGCGTTTGTCCACTCAGTGTTCTTCCACTTGCATCGGTGATAGTTCCGCTGATCATCACCGGCAATTCCGGTAATTTTTTATCACGGAAATATTTTTTGATCGCATAGATCGCAGCTTTTGCATTCAATGTATCGAAGATGGTTTCAATGAGCAACAGATCTACCCCGCCATCAACCAATCCTTTTACCTGCTCGTAATAAGCGGCTACGGCTTCATCGAAGGTGAGGGCGCGGTAGCCGGGATTATTGACATCAGGTGAAAGCGACAGGGTTTTATTCAGGGGTCCAATAGCACCCGCTACAAATTTTTGTTCGCCGGATCCGACAAGCGACACCGCTTCCCTGGCAATGGTTGCGG
>DATMHB010000373.1:0-2458 GCA_035555175.1 Flavisolibacter sp.
AATGTATGATCGTTGCCTGGCACACGCAGCGGATTACGATATCGCGGTGATGGCCGCCGCAGTAGCAGATTATCAGCCCGAAGCCGTAGCAGATAAAAAAATAAAAAAATCCGAAGCCGGGCTGACCATCAGACTCAAGAAGACAAAGGACATACTGGCGAACCTTGGATCAATGAAACGAAAAGGTCAGACTCTTGTTGGGTTTGCATTGGAGACCGACAACGAAGAAGATCATGCACGGAAAAAATTAAAGGAAAAGAATGCAGACCTCATCGTGTTGAATTCGCTGAACGATGTAGGCGCAGGCTTTGGACATGAAACCAATAAAGTGACCATTTTTTTCAATAACGGAAGGAAGATCGAAACCGGTCTTAAATCAAAAAACTCTTTAGCGAAAGATATTGTTGACTCAATAATGGAATTAACATGAAGCGACTGACCCTTTTGTTTTTTGTGATGGTTGTGTTTACGGCGGTGCATGGCCAGGAACTCCAGGCCCGCATTTCCATCCAATCTGATAAGGTGGGCACCCAGGTGGACAAAAAAGTCTTTCAAACCCTGCAGACTGCATTGACGAATTTTATTAATAACCGCAAATGGACTGCCGACACTTACCAGCCCCAGGAAAAGATCAAATGCAATTTCCTGATCACCATCGATGATTATCCCGGCAACAATGTTTTCAAGGCCACGCTGACAGTTCAGGCTGCGCGGCCTGTATACAATACCAGCTATCAATCACCCATCATTAATTTCCAGGATCCTGACTTCCAGTTTAAGTACGTAGAGTTCCAGCCGATTGAATTTAATGAAAACCGTATACAGGGAAATGATCCCATGACGGCCAACATCACTGCTGTGCTTGCGTACTATGTCAACCTCATACTTGGTTTGGATTACGACTCTTTTGCTCCGAGAGGAGGTGACCCCTATTTTCAAAAAGCGCAATACATCGTAAATAATGCGCCCGAAACAGGTCAGATCACCGGATGGAAGGCGTTCGATGGATTGCGTAACCGCTTCAAATTGATCGAGGGCCTCGTGGATAGCCGCTTCACCTTAATGCACGACGCGATCTATTCTTATTACCGGGCAGGGCTGGATTATTTTTTCGAAAATGAAACACAGGCCCGTGCCGGCGTACTGAATGCGCTCAGCTTTTTGAATACGGTGAATAAAGAGAGTCCGAATTCGATGATCATCCAATTCTTTTTCCAGGGAAAGAACACAGAGCTCTTAAAGATTTTTTCCAGGGCGGAGCCCGATATAAAATCAAGGGCCCGGGACCTGCTGGTCAAGTTAGACCTTACCAATGCGAATGCCTACAAGGAATTGAGATGAAAGCTGTTTACACACTCCTCCTTTGTTGCCTGTTCACTGCATGTGCCAAACCGGAGCCAAAAAATATTCTGCGTCCATCAAAAATGCAGGCAGTGATGTGGGATATCCTCCGGGCGGATGAACTGTCCGATTATAACGCCTCGATGGATACCGCCATGCGCAGCTGGACCATCCGTGCGGCCTACTACAAGGAAATATTCAGGTTGCACGAGATAACAGAACAGGACTTCAAGAAAAGCCTCAAATATTATCAGGATCATCCTTCCAGTCTCCAGATCATTCTTGATTCCTTGCAGGCGCAGGGAGAGCGGTTCCAGAAGAAAGAAGCCAACAAACCTTCCTACCCGGTGAGTAGTCCGCAAATAAAGAAGGACACTGCTCGCAAGCTATGAGTCCCGTATACATCTGATCGTTATTTTTGAATTCTAAAGCCGGGATATGAATAAAGTATATCAAAATGCAGCAGATGCGATGGTAGATATCAGAGACGGTGCTACCATCATGTTGGGTGGCTTCGGTCTTTGCGGCATTCCGGAAAATTGTATTCAGGCATTGATCGCGAAAAATATCACGGGCCTTACCTGCATCTCCAACAATGCCGGTGTGGATGATTTCGGATTGGGTCTGCTGCTTCAGAAAAAACAAATAAAAAAAATGATGAGCTCTTACGTGGGTGAGAACGCTGAATTCGAACGGCAACTGCTGAGCGGAGAGTTGGAGGTGGACCTCATTCCTCAGGGCACGCTCGCCACAAGAATTCAAATGGCAGGGATGGGCATCCCTGCATTCTTTACACCGGCAGGCTATGGTACTGAGATCGGAGAGGGCAAAGAGGTAAGGGAATTCGATGGAAAAAAATATTTGATGGAATACGCGCTGTATGCAGATTTTGCCCTGGTAAAAGCATGGAAGGGCGATCGGTACGGCAACCTCGTATTTAGAAAAACAACAAGAAATTTTTCGACCTCCATGGCAAAGGCGTGCAGGGTCACCATTGTCGAAGTGGAGGAATTGGTTGAGCCGGGCGCGCTCGATCCAGATCAGATCCACGTTCCGAGTGTTTATGTGCACCGCATCTTTCAGGGAAGGAATTATGAGAAGAGAATTGAAAGGAAAA
>DATMHB010000374.1:0-12410 GCA_035555175.1 Flavisolibacter sp.
ATACGAGAACAGCGAATCTCAAATTCTTTGATGCGGTCAGCCTGATCACAGCCAGCTGCAATGGAACCATGAAAACCAGCAGCGCAGAATAGTTAACATGGTTATGAAAAAAGGGTTGAACCGCGTCATTGATCTTTTCAAACGCCCAGTGATAGTTATAATGCCTGAACACCGCCACCGCCATACAAAGCATCATTGAGGTCAACAACAGGATGGCCGACCGACGCAAAATTCTTTCATCCCTAAAAAGAACCAGTGGCGCAGCCATGAAAGCAAGAAGGTACCAGCACTTCGCCAATAAAAATTTTATGGATAGTAATGGCTCCGATGATGTGATCACCGTCAGCACCGTCCAAGCGAGCTGCAAAAGAATGATCATCAGCAACGGATGAATGCGGCCGGAAAATTTCGCCCCGTACAGGAACCATATCACGACGGATAACGACATCAGCAACATCAACGGTTCGTCTGGCAGGTCCGTAGCCAAATGTGTATTGAAATTGAATTCAACCGACCAGGGAATGGAGATAAGGAGCAAACAAAACAACAGCTGCGGATATTGCACAAGCAACACTGCACCAACAATTGCAACCGGCAAAAGCAGCAGGCCGATTTCCTGGAAATAAGATGCCGCTCCCGCCACTACGATGAAGGCGGAAACGAAGCACCAACGCAACAAGGTATGAATGCGCGGGGTCACAAAGATTTTTTTCTTCTTTCTAAAACGAGCGACATTAAAAAGCTAAAAATGAAAGCCGCAAAAAAACTGATCAAGACTGTTTCCGCTATTTTGGGTTTGTCGGGCCAAAGTGGCGCGCGCGCATTTTCTATCGTAAACAAAACCTGAGGGTTGGAGGCAATGGCGAGCTTGTATTGACCGATGAGTTTCTCTTCATCCTGCATCTGTTCAAGCAGTGCTGCCTTCCTTGCTTTTGATATATCTGCACCGGCACCATTGCTGCTTGAATCTGAAAGCACGCGATAGTCTTTCTCTTTTTGAATAAGGTCTTCGTTTAATTGCCGCAGGGTGTTGATATTCGTTTCATTTTGGAGATGCTGATGCAACTCCTGCATTTTGCCCATAAGGCTATTGGCCAGGGCGGCCGCCGTGCTCCTATCCTTATCCCAAACCTTTACCAATAATTCGCCGTAAGCGCTTCGTTGGATCCTGCTGTTCTTCTTTAGCTTCAACGCTGCTTTGTAAAGGCTTTCATCCGATGCTTCGATGCCGTAATGCGCTGCGAGGTGATGGTCCGCGGCTGTTGCTATAAAGAGCGTATCGAGCGCACCACTGCCTTCAAAGCGATCGAGCTCATCGGCCGTTCCGAATTCGGAATATAGCAGCTCGATGTTCTGGTTATAGATCCTGGCCTTGTCGCCGGTCATGCTGTTCGCAGGCAGGGCGGTGGCAGTGGACAGAAATTCCTTCGGACTCAGGAGCGCAGCAATCAGGGCCACGACGGTGGCAAGCACCGTAAGGCCCAAAATAAATTTCCATTTTCTTTCAAATATTTCTACGAGGTCCGGCATGGTCTGCATTAACGGAGTGAAACAAAATATTTTCTTAAGAGCCCCAGCTGTGCGGCCAACAGTGCAAGGCAAATAAGGACCGCGATCACTAAAATAATCCAAACATTGGTGATTGCCACAGGCCCGAAATAAAACAGGACCGTTACCAATGCAGTTGACAATAAATACACAAGCACCGACCGCACATTGACGGCGATGCGGCATCGTTTTGAAGCGATCACGCAAGTTGCAAATCCGCAAAAATACTCACTGATTATTGCGGCGATGCAGGCGCCGGAGGCTCCGTATACAGGAATGAGCAGCAGGTTCAAACCGGTGTTCAGTGCAACTGAAATCAAAAGGATGCTGATAAAGCGGTTGAGCTGTGCGGTTGCCGTAAGAACAGAGCCGTAAACATGCACGAGGAAATAACCCGGAAGGGATACGATGCAAAGCCTGATCACGTTTGAACTATAAGGATCTTGTGAATGATAAAGCATTTGTTGTATCCAGGGGGCGAAGACGATGACAAAGGGTAGAAGTCCTGCTGCAAAAATGAGGAGTCCGTGCCGCGCCACTAATACGGCGTGTTGCACGATTGGAGCCTTTTGCTGATTCCTGGCAACAAAGGGCACGAGAAAAAAAGCAGTCAGATAACCAACCATGTTGCCTGCATCCAGGAGCCGGTAAGCAGCGGCGTAAATACCCGCTTCCTGTGCGCCATGAAAGTGGAGCCGTTCCAATAAAAATCCATCGAGCCTGTTGTGCACCGACATCAGGAAGATGATAAGAGAGAATGGGATCACCATTGGAATGATGCCTTCCATGCGCATCTTGTCGGCTTTAGCGGTTCCATGGATTTTCCATAAAAAGCGTGCGGCCACTGCTACAGCAATGGTAGTGCAAATCGCCTGGATCTGCAGAAAGCGCACAAGGTCCATCTTCCCGAAAAAAGAAGTGTATATGATGCTGCCGCAAATGACGAGCATGAGCAGCTTGTCGATAACGGAGAAGACGGCATCGGCCAGGAAGTATTGGTGTGCGGTAATAAAGCTTCTTAGAAAAAGAAAAACAGAACCAAGCGACTGGATGAGGATCACATAAAGAAGAAATGTCCACTGGGTAATATGTGTGAGCCATCCAATGAAAATGCATATGGTGGCATAGATCAGGATCAGCACGCCTTTGAGGCGGACCAGCTGTAGAGTATTCACGTGTTGCCGGCTGCCGACGCGTTGGTTCAGCAGGTTGCTCAATCCGGCATCGGCCAGGAAAAGAAAGACATAAGACAGATTGAGCACGGCGAAGTATTTTCCGTAGGCTTCATTGCCTGCCGACACCTGAACCTGGCGGTCTATAAAAAATATCCAAAGGGGTTTTACCAGGGCATTGAGGAGGATCAGCCAGGAAAGTCCTTTAAAAAAAGAAAATGATTTCATGCTTAATTAG
The DNA here is from genome assembly GCA_035555175.1 of Flavisolibacter sp. GTDB lineage: Bacteria > Bacteroidota > Bacteroidia > Chitinophagales > Chitinophagaceae > Flavisolibacter. Next base: position 2,959 of record DATMHB010000374.1, read on the forward strand.
CGGCCACCGATACAGTGCGGTTGAGGCTTTCTTCCAGCGAGATAAAAGTTTCTGTTCGTTCGATGCCTTTAATCTTCTGGAGTTCGTCGTGTAAGATAATACGAAGTTGGGCGATATCGCGGCAAACGATCTCGGCAAAAATGCTGTAGTTGCCGGTGGTATAGTTCATGCGAACGATCTCGGGGATCTTCTTAAGCTCGCGGGCTACGGTATCGTAAAGGGAACTCTTCTCCAGATAGATGCCGATGAAGGCGATGACGTCGTATCCAAGTTTTTTAAGGTCTACCTGGTAGCGTATGCCGTTGATGATGCCGGACTCCTGCATTTTTTTTATGCGGACGTGTACGGTGCCGGCGGACACGAATAGTTTCTTGCCCATTTCCGCATAGGAAACGGAGGCATCGCGCATCAGTTGGTGGATGATCTGAAGATCCAATTTGTCGATATTTAAATCGGAGGCCATTCGCGGTTCAGTATTTTGATATTTTTCAATAATAATCAAATAATCTGAATATATTCTAAATTTTTGCGGAAGTGATTGCAGTTTATACAATGCGTCCTACATTTGTTCTATCAGATCATTGAAACGAAGGGTTATCGAAAGTTCTTCAGAAGATTACTGATCACACTGTGGGGTGATGAAACCTTAGGCAGACATGCCCTCTTGTCTCGAGGGTGGGGAACACAGGATAAACGCAGCATAGAGCCGACGTTACTCAGGTAAGGCCGACCAGGGTTGACCACTAATCTTTGTGCTGTTGCTAACTGCCCCGTGGAGGTTCGACTCCTCCCCCTACAGCATTTTTCATGTGTGTACAATTATAAAAAGCCTCTGTATTTCAATGCGTGCATTGATTTATGGGGGCTTTGGTTTTTATGACCTTCCATTCACTTGATGGAAATGGTTTGAAACGCAAAGGCCGCACAGCGGGATTTGGTACGCCGCCTCCCTCGCGTTCAAACGCTATCAGCAAATCAGCTCCCTAAAAAATAAACAGCCTATCCCTTCCGCCTACTTTCTTCGGCGCGCCCATATTACGGATGTTATAGGTAAAGGAAAGCTCACCAAAGCGCTGCAGCACGTTCGTCTGCTGATCTACGATCTGGTTCTGGTTCGTATACCGGTAGAATCCGTTATTGCGGTCAAGTATATCGAAGACGCTGAATTTAAGCAACCCCACATCGCCCTTGAACATGAGCAGCGTCACGGCAGCATTCCAAAGAACATTAGCCTTCGGAAGTCCCGGCGCCACTTGGCTCGTATAACGGTAAGCCATATTCGTTTCCCAAACCAGTTTCTTCGGCCAGCGAACGATCAGCTCAGTCTCTATATATTGGGTAACGGCCTTGATGTTCCTGAAGTAAGGATCTGTATAAGTGGTGCGGCTGATCCCGGGACTGTAAGAAGGTCTCAGCTCCACGATATCATTCCAGTTAAGATTTATGTTCAATGATGGACCGTAACCGAGCGTCTTTGCTGTGCTTACATTATTGTTCACGATCAGCCTTCGCCTGTTATAATTGATGTAAGGAGAAAACCGGAAGGAGAATATGAATTTTTGTTTGTTCTTCCATTCCTTTCCTGCTCCAACGCCTGCGTAAAGCGTCACCGTTCCATTGGCGTTCACGGGTCTGTCTGTTTGCACGCCATTCGCCGCTACGGTGCGGCTCATCACCACATCGTTATTCGCAATGTTGCCGTTCACATAAAAATTATAGCTCGCACCCGATCCCTGGAAGAAATTAAAATTGCTGACGTAGAACTGGTGCTGCGTAACCGGCTTCAATAACGGGTTTCCAAAGCGGATATAAAAAGGATTGGTGCTGTCCGGCACCGGCGACAGATAGTTAATGGATGGCGCACTCACATTCATGCTATAGTTGGCAGACAGTTGTTTCCATTGAAAAGAGGCGCTGGGCACTATATTGAACAAAGTAGTATTGAAGGGTCTTGCGATCGATTTGAATTCGTTAACGATGCTTTGCCACAAACCGCTTACCCCGGCACTCATCGTTACCTTCTTTACCTTATAGGTGAGACCAACATACGAGTTGAACCGGTTCTGTTGCCTTTCAAAGCCGCTGCTCTGTGCATAGTTGAAAAGCTCATATTTCGAAGTGGCTATGTCCTTGTCGAATATCCCGATGTCCTGCCTGTCCTTGAGATAATCATATCTATTATTAAACCGAAAGGTAAGCTTTGTCGTGAGCGGCTCCGCATAGCTAAGGCTTGTCTGTGCCGAAAGCGTTGGGATATCGAGTCTTCTCAGCTGATTAAAGTTCATAAGGCTGTACGAAGGTTCAAAATATTCGCTGATGGATTCGGTGATGTAGCGCTGCAAATTCTTGTTGTAAGTAAAAAAGTTATTGAAGTTCCAAACCCTTCCTTTTTTCACCCTGGATCTTTTTGTAAAGAACAGTGTATGGTTGTACCGGCTGCTGTATACATGATTAAACTGGTTGCCGGCACCCGTACTGAGGTCACCGGATTTATTGCTCGATACATTAATGAGCGCGTCGATGTCTTCCGCCGTATTTGAGTACCCATACGAAGCCCTGAAGTTGACGTCCGTTACGCTATCCGGTTTTAGCATAAAGCCCGTACTGAAATTATGCGTGAACACATCCCTGTTATTTTCGGTATTCATTCGCGTATTGATCGTCGTGTCGTGAATGAACTGCTGGCTGTTGTTCAGTGTCTGGATATTATTCCTGGTATTGCCGAAGAAATATTGGATGAAGAACGATCTTTTTTTGCTCGGTGCATGGTTCAGGTTGAAACCGGCGCCGGTTGTTGTTGCAAGGCCCGCATCAAGTCCTCCGAATGAAATGCCGTTGATAGCGAACCCGGTTTGTCCACCGCGGCTCATGATCATCATGGAATTGGCGCCACTGCGGTTTAAACCCCCGAGGTCCTGTACTTCCTTAAACGAAAATCCACTTCTGTTCAGGTTATTGCTGAATGCAAGAAGGCTTAACTGCATCGTATCGCGATAAATGTTCGCAATGCCTCCCGCTTCATAGCGGTCCTTATTTCCCCCGCCGGCATACAGCTTCCCAAACCAACCTTTCTTCACACCTTTTTTCAATGTGAGGTTGATGACCTGTCCCACATTGGTCAAATCGCCGTTTGTATTTCTGGCTGCTTCGTCCTTGTCTTCAGTTACCTGTATCTTATCGATCACGTTTGCGGGAAGATTTCTGGTTGCCATTTTCGGATCATCGCCAAAAAATGATTTGCCATCCACAAGGATCCTGTTGACTTTTTTTCCATTGGCCGTGATGTTACCGTCTGCATCCACCTGCACGCCCGGCAATTTTTTCAAAAGATCTTCTACCAGCGAAGTAGGCAATGTCTTAAAAGAAGAAGCATTGAATTCGATCGTATCCCTCCTGATGGTGACCGGCGGCCGTTCTGCTATCACCAGTACTTCATCTAAAGATTTTGTTACCGGGGTAAGGACCACGGTTCCAAGGTCGAGGGGCGTATCATCAGTAAGCGTAAATTCTTTTCTGTATGCATCGTAACCCGAGTAGGAAATGATCACACGATAAGGCATGTTCAGTGCAAGCCCGGGCACTTTAAATTCTCCTTCAGGATTACTGAGCCTGTAAGTTACAAGAGTGGTATCTGCTGCTTTAAAAACGGTTACGGTAGCCAGTGCGAGCGGATGTTTAGCAACGGTGTCGGTAAGTTTTCCTTTTATCGATCCCTGTGCGGCAAGCCGCGAAATGGAAATGATCAAAACAAGAAAAAGGGTAAAGCAATGTTTCATGTGCGTTAGCTTTGGTCAATGATACGATGCCGTTCGTAGATCATTGATTTCTTTTGGGATTAGCGGCGAAATATCAGGATAAGCTTTCGATATTTGCCAAAGCATGGAAGATAAACAATCCACTGATGAAATTTTGTTAAGGCTTTCTTCGCGCCTATCCGCTTTTGAGCAGGAAGAGCAGCGGCGATGGTTGATCGAACATGTGAATTATTTATTGGTCCACGATTTCAACCTGCTCATTCAGCTCCTTTACCGGGTAGATGTTGATGAAGAAAAATTAAAAAAGCTGTTGCAGGAACAGCCGCACACGGATGCAGCCGTACTCATCACGGATCTGCTTATACAGCGGCAAAAACAAAAACAAAGCACGGTTAAGCCCGCGCAGGCGCAGGACATTCCGGATGAAGACAAGTGGTGATCACCGTTTTCTGCGCATATACACCATTTCTCCGCGCCCCGAAGTGAAGGCTGATGGCCTTGTGCCTTCGTCAAAAACCTGCCATTGCACTACATCGTTACTCACGAAAAGGAGGAGGCTCTGCACATTGAATGACTGGCCGCTATCCCTGATAGTAAAGTCAAACCAACATGGAGACTTCGAGAAATCTGCCTGGTAAGACGCTACCTGTTTTTTCTCTTTACCGTAAACGATGAATATATGAGAGCTGTCAAGAACTTCAATGCCTGCTCCGGCGGAAGACTCCCATTTTCCGAACAGGTTTTTCAGGCAGGGGTCCTGGGCGCGCAGTGATGGCGCAAGACCGATCAGTACAACGAGGGAGCATAATAAAATTTTCATAACGCACATTTTTCATGATCACTACCCTAATAGGGCATACGCCGTGCCATGCTGATGAGTTGCCGCTCTTCGGGCATTATTTTTTTGCAGATTATCAAAATGGATTTTATGAAAAGAGATGGAGCATTAACCAGCCTTTGGCAGGCAGGCATGCCGGAATATGAGGCCAGGGCGGTAGATCTTACAGGGCAGACATTTAATGTGGTGATCGTAGGCGGTGGCGTCACGGGGGTTACAACGGCCCTCCAGTTGCAGAAAAGCGGCAAACGCTGTCTTCTCATTGAAGCACAAAACCTATGCTTTGGAACAACAGGCGGCACGACCGCCCACCTCAATACTTTTTTTGATACGGGATACAATAAAGTGGCTTCGGCGTTTGGGGAAGATGATGCCCAACTGCTGAGCCGTGCGGCCATGAGCGCCCTCGAATTGTACCAGAAGAATGTGGAAGAATATCAGATCGACTGTGGTTATGCGCAAAAAGATGGATACCTCTATGCTCAGGATGACAAACAGGCTGAGGAGCTCGATAAGATTTACGAAGCTTCCAAAACGGCGGGCGTTGACGTAGCCTATACGGATAGGATCCCGGTGCCCATCGACTTTCAAAAAGCGATTGTTTATCATGAGCAGGCGCAGGTGCATGCTACAAAATATGTGTATGCCCTGGCCAAAGCTTTTGAGGACGAAGGCGGCGTGCTGCTCCAGCATTGCAGGGTGGAAGGATTTAAAGACAAAACCAATGAGCTCGAAGTAAATACCAGCATGGGCGACGTAAAGGCGGGCGCTCTGATCTGGGCCACGCATATTCCGCCAGGCATCAATCTTCTTCACTTTCGCTGTGCACCCTACCGCAGTTATGCGATGGCGGTCACGCTAAAAGACGGTATTTATCCTGAAGGACTTGCCTATGATATGTATGATCCTTATCATTATTACCGTACACAGGAGGTGGACGGCGTAAAATATCTCATCGTGGGAGGAGAAGATCATAAGACCGGCCATGAAGAAAATACGGAAGCACCGTTCGCGAAATTAGAGGCGCATATCAGAACGCATTTCGAAGTGGAAGAGGTAAAATACAAATGGTCCTCGCAATTTTTTGAGCCGGCGGATGGCCTTGCGTATATCGGACATTTACCCGGCAACCCCGAACAGGTATTGGTGGCAACGGGCTTTGGCGGGAACGGAATGACCTATAGCCATATTGCAGCCATTATCTTCACTGAGCTCATTACGAAAGGACAAAGCATGTATGCTTCCCTCTTCAGTCCCGACCGCCTGAAGCCGGTTGCCGGATTCAGCAATTTTGTAAAAGAAAATGCGGATGTTATTAAAGAGTTTATCGGCAAGCGCCTTTCAAAGGAGAAATTGACTGAGCTGGCCGACCTTGCGCCGGGCGAAGCAAGATTAGTGAAGTATGAAGGCAAGTCGCTTGCGTTATACAAGAGTGAAGAAGGCGTATTACATGCTATCAATCCGGTTTGCACGCACGCCAAATGCACCGTGGGCTGGAACAGTGCGGAGAAGAGTTGGGATTGTCCCTGCCATGGAGCCCGCTACACGATAGACGGTGAAGTATTGACCGGTCCGGCAATGCACCAGTTGGAGGTGATCGAATTAAAAAGCCTGGTTGAAAAAGAATGATCTGAAGAGCGTGATAAAATGAACAGGCGCCACTGGGGCGCCTGTTTTACTGTATGACAAACGTTCGATAAAAAAACTATTCTTCGATAGCGCAGCTATGTGTTTGAATCCAGGTATCGATCAGTGATGCGGCATTCTTTACCGTCGCATTTCCCGTAGGCAAATTTGTTGGCGACAGCTTGCCCTGCGTCTTCAACCAGCCTTCAATTGCGTCCATTGCAGGAGCAAGGATGGGGCTTTTCTGGTATTCTGTACTACTCAACTTCAAAGTAGCAGCACGGACAAAAGCAAATTTCGAATCTTGCGGGTTGCCGCTTCCTGGCCCGCTATTGTTATCGCCGGTAGCGCTGATCGCCTTGGCTTCGGATTCAGTATAGCTATAACCGCCAACGGTTACACTCGGTACTCTCCAGTATTTCGCATCCGGATTGGCCTGGTCGATCCAAAAGAAATTATTGATAGGGAAAGAGCACAGCTCTATGTTTTCAGTTGCGGCCTGGGCGATCGTACACGCTGAACCAACATAGTTCACGAAGGTTCCCCAGCTACCCTGCTCAACAATTTTTTTACCCGTACAACCATCACCCCAGCCGGTTTGTGCATCTATCTGCGTGCCGTTGCTAGTGATCTTAACGAGTGAAGCGTGGGCCGCTACAACATAGGCCGACGGCAGGTTGTCGATCACGAAAGTATATTTCTGATTGACATAAGGGACCGTAAACGTTTTCGTATAAGGGAACTGGCCGGGTGCCGGGCTTCCTGAATTGTTTAGAGGAATATCTTCCTGATCACCCGCATATAAATGCAGTTCTTTAATATACCACAGACCTCTTACAGTATAGGTTACATAAGTTTTGCCATCAATTGCAGTTTGTACTGATACCTCACCAACGTTCATTGTTTGGCCGGCACAGATGGGTACTGTTTTGGCATTACAGAATGTAAGGTTTGTAAGGTCAGCGCCAAGGTCACCGATAACACCTTCAACCAGGTTGCCGGTATTTTTTGATGATCCCTGCTGACTAAGGGCAGTTCCATTTGAATCAAATGGATCATCTGCGAAAACTTTTGATGATGCTGTTTTTGTGCACGAAGTGTTAATAAGGATAGCAAGTGCGCAAAGTGTCAAGACGGAAGTAAACGGTTTCATTTTGGGTACATTAGAGATTAACAATGTGCTATTCACTAGATTTCGGATTGCAATACCCGGGGCCAATACATAAAGCCAACTAGGTATTTACAATTACAAAAGTGGTGTGAGTTTGCTTAATATGCAAGCTTCACCAAGTATATTTATCATACTAATAAGTAGTATTACGAGTAGAGGCGGGCCAGTATAACTACGGGTCGGCCAGGTAGAATTTATTGGCATTCAGGTCAATGGAAGCAAGAAATTGCAAAAAATAACAAACTGATTGTTAATCGATTTTACCCGTATCATCGCAGAAATTTAAACAGAAAAAATTATGAAGTATGAGGTCAAAGGTGGAAGCTGTCTATGACCTTGCCGGGTTAGGTCTTTTCATTTTTGAAACCTCTGCCCAGGCAGGTTCTATACCATCCTTTTGATAGTTGTTGAACAGTTTACATTCCTGCCTGGTTGCTGCGCTTCAATAGCCTCTTTGTATAATGAATGTTTGTTAAATCGCAGAGTTAAAAGTCCATTTCGTCTTTGCTCAGCAAATAATTTTTTGATCAGGCTTTTCATCGGGATTCTGCGCGGGAAGTTTTAGGGACGTTATAACGAGCCTCCAGGTTGTTAAGACCCGGAAGGTATTAGCACTCTGCCGCACCTTGATCCGCTCAAAACTTTTCCGCCACACCCAGCCCGAACAGCGCGAAATCATATTTGACCGGGTCGAGCGGATCGAAGTTTTTCAAATGACCGGTAAGCTCCAGCGCAGTGAACCAATCCACCTGTTTTCTTTCAATAAGCCCGAATCTCCTGGCGACCCTTGCCACATGCACATCTATAGGACATATGAGTGCGGCCGGTTGCAACCATTGCCAGATGCCGAAATCGACACCGCGATCATCCTTTCTCACCATCCACCGCAAAAACATGTTCAATCGCTTACATGTAGAATGACGCCGAGGTGTTGCAATATGTTTACGCGTACGCAGAGGCGCGTCAGGAAGAGAAAAGAAATAATCATGAAAATGCATCAGCGCTGCCTCAATGCCGCCGGCCGGTCCCTCCTCCGGTATGAACGCGGTTTCGAGCGTTGCAGAGCGGCGATAGTGTTCCTTTAAGAACAGGATAAAATACAAAAGGTCGGTGGCGTTGAAGGTCCTGTGCCTGAACAGGAGCAGGTTTTTAAGATCCCTTTCGCTGTGTTGTGTAATGAAATCGTGCGGATGATCATCCATCATCTTCATCAGCTCCTTCGATTTTTTGATGATGGTGGTGCGGTTGCCCCAGGCAAATACGGCGGCGAAAAAGCCGGCGATCTCTATGTCCTCCTTACGGGTAAACAGGTGAGGAATACACACCGGGTCGTGTTCTATAAAAGAAGGCTGATTGTATTCTTCAACTTTTTTGTCGAGGAAGTCTTTAAGCTTCTCTGTATTCATTGTGTAGAAAAGAAGACAGAGAGTTGTTGTTGCCGCTCTATCTTCCGAATATTATCCGATGGCCTGGTTCAGGTCCTCAATAATGTCTTCGATGTCCTCGATGCCAACGCTCAGGCGGATCAGGGAATCGGTGAGACCGTTCCGGATCCGCTCTTCCCTGGGGATCGAAGCATGTGTCATGGAAGCCGGATGGTTGATCAGCGACTCCACGCCACCAAGACTTTCCGCGAGCGCAAAAAGTTTTGTGGAGGATAAAACTCTCTTTGCATTTTCTACACTGTCGTCTTTCAGGGTAAAGCTCATCATGCCGCCAAAGCCACGCATTTGTTTCTTTGCGATAGCATAGTTGGGATGATCTTCAAAGCCGCACCAGTAAACCCTGCCGACCTTTGGATGCTTTCTTAAGAATTGTGCAACCTTATCGCCATTCTCGCAGTGCCGCTGCATGCGTACATGAAGCGTTTTGATGCCGCGCAGTACAAGGAAACAATCCTGAGGACCAGGCACGGCTCCACAACTTTTCTGAATGAAATACAGTTGCTCTCTAAGATCTGCATCGTTCATCACCAGACAGCCCTGTATCACATCACTGTGGCCGCCGAGATATTTTGTTACCGAATGCATCACGATATCCGCGCCCAGATCGAGCGGATTTT
>DATMHB010000375.1:0-3500 GCA_035555175.1 Flavisolibacter sp.
GAAAAGCCACACCGTCAAAAAAGATTGTCGGCGGCAGAACTGGCCTTCATCAATAGTGATGATAAAGAAGACCTGGTCGCAGCGCCGAGCGTTAAGAGCGAAAAAGTTTCGTGGTTCAGGCTGTTGGGATACAGGCAAACATGGGCATTTACATTTGGAAAATTTATGACCGATGGCGTTTGGTGGTTTTTTCTTTTCTGGCTGCCTGCGTATTTGAAAGCGCAATATGGAATCGTCGATAAGGCCGTAATGCTTCCGCTTGCGCTGTTGTATACGCTGGCCATGGTCGGCAGCATAGGGGGAGGATGGGCGCCCATGTATTTTATCAGAAAGGGCTACGGCGTTTATGATGGCCGCATGAAGGCGATGCTCCTTATTGCGTTGTTCCCGCTGGTGGTATTGGCTGCGCAACCTCTCGGCTCCATCAGTTTCTGGCTACCGGTACTGCTCATCGGTATCGGTGCGTCTGCACACCAGGCCTGGTCGGCAAATATTTTCACCACCGTTTCGGATATGTTCCCTAAAAAAGCAGTGGCATCCGTAGTGGGCATCGGCGGTATGGCCGGGGGGCTGGGCGGTGTTGTAATGTCAAAATTGGGCGGGGCACTGTTTGACCATTATAACAAGCTGGGACATATTGAAACAGGGTACTCCATCATGTTTGCTATTTGCGCCATTGCCTATCTGGTGGCCTGGGTGGTGATGAAGGCACTCGTGCCAAAATACAAACCCATCACCGATTTGTAAGGAGGGTTTCACGCCAAGGCGCCAAGGTTTCACGCCAAGCCGCAAAGCCGCCAGGTACCCAAAGGCGCTATAAAAAGTAGAATCTTTACTATACGTACGCAATCATTTCTACGGAGCAATGGCTAAGACTGCATTAAAGCATTAAATGTCGAAATGCTTACTACCCGCTCTTCGAGTTAAATGAATGGCCCAGCGCCTTATTTCCGTGGGTATCTTAACGACATTTATTCTTTAAAGAAGGCCTAACGGAATACAGCGCCTTTCGTTGCCTCGCACAGCACGAATTAGAGACTTTGAATTAAAGACCGTCCAAATTCAGACTGGTGCAGAGCGCCGATTCATAAGAGGCGGCCTTTGGATTTAATGACTGGCGCGCATTGAATCGGCTTGAACTTTTGGCTCCACCTTTTGTTTCAAGACAAAAGGTTGGAAAAAGAAACCTCGAATCCTTTAAAGAGAGTATGCAAAGAGCAAAGGCCAAGAAGTCCCCGTATCCCTCTGTTTACAAAGGATGGAGTTGCTTAGCGCAAGGACGAGACACGAGGCGGACATCGTAAGCAGAGTCTTTGTCCTTATGACCATCGAAATACAGAGAAGCATGGAGCGCCGATCGATAAGGCGGCCTTCGGATGTAATGCATGGTGCTCTCACTCTCCGGTCTGTTTCTCGCTCTTTTTTCCCTCTGTCCGTCGAAGCTTTAGCCTAGAAAGACTCGGTCATTCTTCTCCGCTTGCCATTCTAAAAGAAAAATATTTTTAAACTGATGCTGTAGCGCCTTGCATAGGTCGAACCTTTCATTTATATTCATATCACCGGCTTTCAGCGCCCGGAACGCTTCTGTGGTCATGAGAAAAATTATTACCCTTGCCTTATTACTTTCCTGCTGCCGCATATTTGGGCAATCAGGTCTTCCGGTTCGCCTTTCCCTTGTGAAGCAAATGGTTGAATCGCAGCATGTGCAGCCGCGCAGAATAGATGATGCATTTTCGTCGGATCTTTTCAACCTTTTCATTTCTTCACTTGATCCTTCTTCCCTGTATTTTACGAAAGACGATATAAGATCGCTTGACAAATTCCATCTGAACCTCGATGATGAAATCAACAATTCAAAAGCCGATTTCTTTAATGAGGTGGTGAAGCTCTATAAATCGAAACTCACAGCTGCAGAGGCAAGGGTGAACAAGATCTGCGCGACACCATTTACATTTACAGCCGACGAATACTTTGACTTTGGTTCCGACACGATCCGTGCTTCATCGGAAAAGCAATTGAATGATAAATGGTATCTGCTGCTGAAAGAGCAAGTAATGGAAGGTCTTATAGACATGGGTCGCAGCCGTCTGGCAGCAGGCAGGTCATTCACCACTTCTGAGGTCCTGCAAAAAGAACCGCAGTTCAGGGAACGCATCAAAAACCAGAACACGAACAAGATCAAAGCATTGTTGAAATCGGATGCGGAGCTCACGTCATCTGCCGAATCCGTTTACCTGAATGCCTTTCTTGGCTGCATGGATCCGCATTCTTCGTATATGAATGCCGCCCAGAAACAAGATTTCGAATCCCACCTGAATACAGAAGGCTATTATTTTGGGTTCAGCATAGGCAATACGCCGAAGGGCGAGGTGGCCATCATGGCACTTGAACCAGGCGGACCCGCATGGGTCAGTGGCATGATCAACAAGGACGATGTGCTCCTTTCTATGAAGTGGGCCAGCAAGGAAGCGACAGACCTCACAGGGCTTGATGCTGAAACAATTTCTGATATGCTTGATGAATCAAACACAGAAAAGTTGGAACTGACGGTGCGCAAAAAAAGCGGGGAGGTGCAGACGGTAACTTTACAAAAAAGAAAATTGGAAAGCGATGAGAATATTGTAAAAAGCTTCGAGCTGAATGGCGAAAAAAAGGTCGGCTATATCGTCCTGCCGGCCTTCTATACGCGATGGGAGGATGCTTCCGGAAGCAGTTGCGCGGCGGATGTGGCAAAAGAGATCATTAAGCTGAAGAAGGACAGTATCAGTGGTTTGATCCTTGATCTTCGTTACAACGGCGGCGGCTCGCTGCAGGAAGCGGTTGAGATGGCGGGGATCTTTATTGACGAAGGCGCTATTTGCCAGGTAGGCTCGAGAACAGACAAGATCCTTGTGCTGAAAGATATTAACCGTGGCGTGATCTACAGTGGACCTATGGTAGTGCTGGTAAATGGATACAGCGCATCTGCATCCGAGCTGCTCGCCGGCAGTTTGCAGGACTATAACCGGGCGTTGATCGTAGGGTCGCGCACGCATGGAAAAGCAACCGGACAACAGATCAGGCCAGTGGAAAATATGCTCGATCCTTCCGACAAAAGTTTTGTAAAGCTGACCTGTCTGAAATTATACAGGGTTACCGGAAAAAGTATTCAGCGCCAGGGCGTTCAACCGGATATCGAACTGCCCGATCCTTACGAAAGTTTTGGTGAGCACGAATCGGATAATCCATATGCACTGAAGCCGGATACGGTTAGCGCTTATAAATATTTTCATCCGATGAAACCATTGGTGACAACAGGATTGAAACAGCAAAGTGCGACCCGGGTGATGAATAAAAAATTCAAGGCACTTGGTGAATATGCAGAGATGATGACGCAGGAATACAGGAAGGGAAAAATGTCTCTGAAATGGGATCTCGCAGAAAAACAATTAAGGCAGGCCGCCGGTAGTGAGCAGGAAAAACTGTTGATTTCACAAGGCACAATTTTTTACCCGGCTAAT
>DATMHB010000376.1:0-3575 GCA_035555175.1 Flavisolibacter sp.
TGAAATGAGCGGTGAGAAAGTTTCCCTTTGGATGCAGTATGAAGTCGATAGCAATGGCAGGCCTCACCTGAACCGGACAATTGTTTTTCCTACATTCCGTCTGCTGCCACAGCGCACCATTGCGCACATGACCTACGATGTAAAGGACGAGGAACTGCCGCGTTTTCTAATTAATGACCGTCTGCTTAAGACCGGCGTGTACAATGCTGCCCCGCAACCGGATCTTCCGGAAAAGGTCGTCAGCATCCGTCACAAGGGGATCATGGAAGTTAATAGTGTTGTTGGAAAAGAAGGCACGATACAATTGAAGCGCAGTTTTTTTCCGGCTGTGCGGCTTCCTATGGTCATTGAGAAACTTGTTTTTACGAACAGAGGAATGGGACCTGCAAAGCTCGAGATGGAATACATGAAAAGAACATCGGCTCCTGCAGCTTCGCGCACGAAGGAGGGACCGCATCAATTCGTGATGTCGACGATCAATGCAGGTGAACACATTTTGAATCCCGGCGATTCTGTTGTGTTTGGCATTATTTACCAGGCGGTGAGGGGAAATGATGAGCCGCTTGTTGCCAATGTTGCAAACGAAGAACTTGCACGAAAACAGCGCGTCAGCCAGATCCTTTCGTTGCTGCAACTTGAAACGCCCGACACTTTGCTGAATACCATGTTCGCCTTCGCGAAGATCAGAGGCACAGAAAGCATTTACAAAACAAAGGCGGGTTATATGCACGGTCCCGGCGGCCTCCGTTATTACGCGGCCATCTGGGCTAACGATCAGGCGGAATACATCAATCCGTTCTTTGCTTTCCTTGGCGATGACATCGGCAACCAGTCCGCCATGAACGCATACCGCATGTTCGCGCGTTTTATGAACCGGGAATACAAGCCTATTCCAAGTTCGATCATCGACCAGGGTGATGGAACATGGCATGGGGCGGGAGACCGCGGCGACATGGCGATGATCGCTTACGGCGCCGGACGTTACGCGCTGGCATATGGTAATGCCGATTCTGCAAAAGTTTTGTGGCCGCTGATAGAATGGTGCCTGGAATATCTGCGCCAAAAAATTACCAGGGATGGGGTCGTGTGGTCGAACAAGGATGAATTGGAGGGAAGATTCCCTTCGGGAAACGCTAACCTCAACACAAGCGCGTTGTATTACGATGCGCTGATCTCCGCCTCGATGTTAGCGAAGCAACTCCGGCTTCCCCAAGAAAAAAGCCGGCAATATCAGGCGAGGGCGAAGGAAATGCGCACGAACATAGAAAAGTTTTTTGGTGCCACCGTAGAAGGATTCAAAACTTACCGTTATTATCAGGGCAATGATACGTTGCGTGCCTGGATCGTGACACCTCTGACGGTGGATCTATTCGAGCGCAGCGAAGGAACGATTGCTGCCCTTTTTTCGCCCCGGTTGTGGACGGCCGACGGACTTGCATCGCTTGCAGGCAATCAAACTTTCTGGGACCGCTCAACATTGTATGGTTTGCGCGGCGTATTCGCTGCAGGCGAAACCGAAAAAGCGCTCACCTTCTTAAAATATTATTCCGAACGAAGGCTGCTCGGCGAGCACGTGCCTTATGCAGTAGAGGCATATCCTGAAGGCAATCAGCGGCATTTGTCGGCCGAGAGCGGCTTGTATTGCCGCATTTACACAGAAGGCATGTTCGGCATACGGCCCATCGGCTTCCATTCTTTCAACATGACGCCACGCCTGCCCAAAGAATGGGATCATATGGCGTTGAGAAATGTGCATTCGTTCCAGCGCGTCTTCGATATAGAGGTCACACGCAAATCATCAAACCAGCTTACTGTCACCATTCTCGAGGGTGGAAAGAGAAAATCATATTCCATCAAAGACGGTGCAACGTTAAAGATCGAGTTGTGAAAAAGACACAAAGACACAAATGATCGCATTTCTGTTCTTTGCAGCGTCTCCGCCGTGCTTCACATTGAATGGCTATCGCAATGCAGCGAAGATGAAAAGCCCAAGAGGCAAAATGCCTTCATCTTGTTCAACTTTCTACAGTTGACATCGTGCAGCCCGTGTGGCACTCACGTCGTGAACCGTTCATCACAAGAACATGTCTGTTTCAGGTTCTGTTAACAAAACACCGCCATCTAACTCACCCGTCCATTCAAACCGTTCGATCATCGTTTGCTCTAACTCATTTTCACTTTCCACTTCGTTGAAAATTCACACCGCACAAAGGCTATGCCTCTCGTCTGTTTTTGCGTTGCACTCACCTCCACGCCGGAGTACCTTGCCAATGAAACGCTCAACGTAAATAGTATGAAAAAGATTTTGATCATCATGGCAGTATTCGTCTCCGCCGCCGCCTGGGCTGACCCGGGCGAGAAAATCCTGAGAAGCTTTCATGAGAGCTTTCCGAATGCAGATACGGTTTCGTGGTACGAAAATGCAAAAGGGTATGAGGCCTGCTTCACCAGCCGTAACATCAAATGCAGGATCTGGTACGACAACGAGGGGAACGTCATTAAATGTATTCGCTACTATGGCGCGGAAAATCTTCATCCGTTCATTATTGCCAGGGTGAAGATGCGCTACCCGGCACTGAAGATCTACGGTGTTACAGAAGAGAGCTCTGAAGACGGCCTTCAATACCACCTGACCCTTGAGGATGACAAAAGATGGTACAACGTAACCGGTGATTACCTCGGAAATTTTTCGCTGGATAAAAAATTCAGGAAAGCGCCGCAGGAATAAAATCCAGAAGGAATTTAATTTCGTCAGGGCCTTTAAAGGAAAACAGCTGCACGGGCAGCTGTTTCTTTATTTTCAATTTATTCATTCCATTCAGAAGCCTCAGGCAACGCCGGGCAGTTTCCATCCATTGTGATATTCCGGTCTTACCAATTGGTCGGCCTTTGGTTGCAGAAATTTGTTTTGACCTGCATTCCAGAATATTCTTTCGCCGGTGCGCTGCGCAATATTGCCCATGTGCGCGTTAATGGCTACCCGCGCCCCGGCCTCGATGGGACAATTGAGCGATTCTTTCTTTCTAGACTTGATGGCTTCTACAAAATTCACCATGTGTTTGTCCAGACCACGATCCGTGGATGGTTGCCATGAAACTGCTTCCATTTTGGGCTGGTCTTTATTCTTGTCGGGTCTCACTTCCCAGCCACCCCGGTTGAGCAGCAGTGTGCCGTTCTCGCCGATAAAGGCTATACCATGCTGCAACCCGTACAGTCCGAGACCCGAACCCATATTGTGTTCCCAGGTGAGCTGGAAATTTCCATAATCATATAGTACGGTCTGCAGATCGGGCGTTTCACGCGCATCATCAGGAAAAACAAATTTGCCGCCCTGCGCCACCACCGATTTAGGTACATCGGCATTCATACCCATCAGCACCATGTCGATCAGGTGTACACCCCAATCCGTCATCAGTCCGCCCGCATAATCCCAGAACCAACGAAACTCGTAATGAAAGCGATTCTTATTGAATGGACGTTTAGGTGCCGGTCCCAGCCACATCGTGTAATCAACACCAGGGGGAACCGGTTCATTCGGCACAACCGGCAGGGGCGTAGTGCCACCCCGGTACATC
>DATMHB010000377.1:0-5925 GCA_035555175.1 Flavisolibacter sp.
CATCTCTGCTGTTTTGAGCCGATAAATAAGTTAGAAATTTAAATGCAAAGACCCATCATTTTAAATCGTAAGTGTTTGCAGAAGGCACTATTGATATCTTTGGGTCTTGAGCTTTGAGCCTGAGGCCTTCATGCCCGTAGCGTCAATCTATCCATCAGCCAAGAACCGGTTCAAAAAGATCCTAAACCCTTAACAGGCCGCGAAAACCTCTCGCCGCGTAATAGGACTGCGCGCCATTATGATATACGAAAACCTGCCCGTACCTGTGGTCACCGAAGATAGCTCCTCCGAGCTTTCTGATCTCAGCCGGTGTCTTTAGCCAGCTCGAGGTTTTTGTATCGAAACGGCCCAATTGCTGCAACGCCCGGTATGCTTTTTCCGTTAACATTTCTATACCCATCTCCGCCGCCATATCGGTCGCATTATTTTTTGGTTTGTTTGCCTTTCTACCCTCCTGCGCTTCGCGGTCATAACAAGCATTCCTGCGTCCTGCGGGACTTTCAGTGACACAATCACAAAATATATATTCGCCCGTATTTTTATCAACACCGATCACATCCGGTTCACCACCCGAACTTTCCATTTCTTGCAGAGACCATAATTTCGCGTTCGAAGCGTTGTCGTCCTTCACCAGTATTGCTTCCACGGCCGACCATTCAAGATCCTTATGGCGGTTCCTGTTCTTTTCAAAGCGGGCCTCTAGTGTGGCGAGCAGCTGCGCGCGTTGTGCAGGTGATAATTGCTTTTTGTGTTCTGTTTTATTCATCTTTGCCGGTTAGGTCAATGGAATAATGCCCATTCATTTTAAGTTATTGCGAAACTTCAGTCGCATGTGCGGCCATGCTTTTTTGCCGGGAATATTCATTGCTAAATGAAATGATCTTCCTATCCGCTGGTCTGAAATACCAAGATAAGGCAGTCAGGGCCAGCAATAAAATTGAGGGATATATATCCTTTAAGGGGTCATCTAATGCAATGTGCGAAAAGACCGCGCCCGACATGGCGAAGACAAATCCTGCGTACGCCCATTCCTTCAGCAACGGAAACTTCGGGATCAGCAGGGCGATGACGCCAAGAATTTTCCAAATGCCCAAAATCGTCAAAAAATAAACAGGATAGCCCAAATATTTTATACCATCCGCACCCGGCGGCGCAACAGATCCTTCGGCTTTCATCCTGAACAATTGCACGATTCCGGTAGAGAGCATGCCGGTTGCCAGCCATAGCGTGGCAATCCAATAGATGATCTTATTTCTCTTTGCCATAAAGTTTATTTTAATTTCTCTGCCACAGTTTGTAAACGGTTATGCGCCATATTGATGCCCTGAGCAAAAGGCAGTTGCAGCATCTGGTCGCGCTGGGCAACCGATCTGAAGACAATATGCATGATGAGCTGGCTGGTGTCATCGGTCAGCTTTTCAAATTCCAGGAACTCGAGCTGAATACCAAAAGGCATATTCTCAAATTCAAATGTTCTGACGATCCGATGGTTTGGACTGAACTCATGGATAACGCCATTAAATCGAAATTTGTTTCCTTTTGGATCGGTCGTTTCGAACTGATAGCCGCCATGCTTTTTATTTTCCAGCTTCAGGACCTTCGTGCGCATCCATTCCTCAACGATTTCGGGCTCGGCATAGGCTTTAAAAAGCAGCTCGAGCGGCAGATCGAATTCCCTTGCGATCTGTAGATCCTGTTTGCCATTGTCGGCATTGATCTTTGTTTTCCGTTCCATGTCTGTTATTTTTTTCCCTGATTGTGTCCCCGGACTGAAGGGGAAGAAGCTTTATATTTTTTCATGACCGCTTCGAGTTTGTTGAACCTGTCATCCCACATTTTGCGGAATGGCTCGATAAAGTCGGCTACTTCTTTCATTTTTTTTGGATTGAAATGATAGTACATCTCGCGACCGTTCTGTTCCTGTTGTAATAATTCGCACTCCGTCAGAATTTGCAGGTGCTTGGAGACCGTAGGCCTGGCGGTATGGAAATTTGATGCTATGGCGCCGGCCGTCATGGATTGGGAAGCTACCAGCAGCAGAATAGCCCTTCTCGTAGGATCGGCGATGGCCTGAAAAACGTCCCTTCTTAAATTCATTGTGTAGCTATTTGACTACAAATATATATGTAGCTATTTAACTACGCAAATTTTTTTCATGCGCCTCCGTTCTGCCGCTTTGCATTCACGCCAGGCCAGACCAATGCATAAAAAAAACCTGACGCATTCGTCAGGTTTCTTCCGACAATCATAATTTTTATTCCCCGCCGCCAAAATTGAATTTGACTCCAACATTGAAAATGAAATGAGATGGGATCGGGTTCTCAATGTATTGTCCGTTTGCCTGGTTGGCGGGCAATGCCAGACCTGCTTCGGCAAATACCGACGGTGCTCCTATTTTATACTCGCCGCCCAGACCCAGGTTGATGGTAAAGCCATTTTCCTTACCGTTGACCTGGTCCATCGGGGTATAAGCGTTCTTGTCATAGTTCTCTTTAACGGTTTCATCGTAGCTCACAATCACGATACCGATTCCGGTAATGCCGTATAATTTGCCTGCAGCTTCATCACCGCCCACAAAACTGTAGTGGCCCAGCAGATTAATCGTTCTGAATTTGTATTTGATTTCTGAAGGCACCTGCGATGTGCTTCCATAGCTATCCTGCAGGGTCACCATACTTTCCTGTTTGATGGGAAGTCCATAATTGAAAGATAACACGGCAGCCGTTTTTTCATTGAAAGTATAGCTTGCCCTGAGCTGCGTACCGACGGTAGACTTTTGAAAAAGCCCTCTATACATTGTATAGTTGGCATTCACCCCGGCAGAGAACTGGGCCGAAGCTGTCAGGATCATGATGATCCCGAAAAGGAACAAAGCAGTTTTTTTCATGCGTTATTGGTTTTTTTAATTTATCCAATATTTGGATAATTACTGGCTTATGCAAGTAATTTACTGTAGCGTTTGGGAAACTTGATTCAGATCAAAAGCGGCCGGCGGGGGTGCATCGGCCGAAATTCGCATACGCGTTACTGACAGTGGCCCCTTCCATGCTGCTCCATATTAAATGCAATGAAGCAAGGCCGTCGATGGATCAATGGACATATACTCTCAACGGCCGCCCAGATGCCCAATGATTTTTTAACTTCGTATACACCTTGCAAGGGTTACAAACACTTGTTGTATGGCAGACGGGGGTCACGTTTTATACACACGGCGATTAGAATTGAGAAAGATCACGGTAGACGATATTCCCTCACTTGTGAAATATGCTAACAACAAAAAGATCTCCGACCGCATTTTGAATATACCGCATCCATTCCAGGAGCCCGATGGCGTGTTCAGAATAAGCTATGTTCATCAGGGCTTTAAAAACAAATCCCGCTTTATTTTTGGGATTATCTTTCGCGAAAGCAGTGAACTCGTCGGAGAGATCGGTCTTCACGTTGAATCGCACGGCAGAGCCCAATTAGGTTTTTGGGTCGGTGAACCTTTCTGGAATAGCGGCATTGCCACTGAAGCCGCGGAAGCGATCCTCGAATTCGGTTTTGAAAATTTGGGGTTGGAAACCATATACGCCGAATGCCATATTGAAAACGAAGCGTCCCAAAAAGTGCTCCTGAAGAACCGTATGAGAAAGAAAGGATCCAGCGGGAGCGTTCTTCAATTCGCCGCCAGCCGTGCCGGTCAAAGGGAATCTTCCGCATCGTGACACCTTTGTCTACCGGTCCCTGCTCATCCGCCGTCGCACGATTTGCATGTTTCAAAAAAGAACAATGATTGTATCAAAAACGAACATGTTCGTAAGATCGCGAAAGACAAAAATCTAAATATTAACGGGTTAATTCCTGGCCTGCTTTTTTTGCTTTTCTTTTCTTCAATTTCTTAATGATGGTTAAAAGTCATCTGAAATTTGCCTTCCGGAATATCCTCCGGAGCCGCCAATTCACGCTCCTTAATGTAATTGGTCTGTCAACAGGATTGTGCTGCGTTCTTTTCATTTATTTATGGGTGCATGATGAATTTCAAGTGGACAGGTACAATGAAAAAGATGCGCGGCTTTACCAGGTAGTACAAAATATTTCAACACCCGAGGGCATTCAAACCATCGATAACACCCAGGGCTTGCTCGCGGAAGCTTTGTCGCGGGAATTGCCCGAAGTGGAATATGCGGCCTCGGTGATTCCGCCCGTATGGTTTTCGAAAAAGGGGCTCATTTCATCAGACCGCGAAAATATCAGGGCGGATGCCCAGTTCGTCAGCAAAGATTTCTTTCACGTATTCACCTGCAGGTTTCTTGAAGGGGATGCGCGGGGATTGCAATCAAATAAATACAGCATCGCGCTTTCAAAAGAGCTCGCGGCAAAATTATTTCATACCACAAACAATATCGTAGGCAAAACAGTTGCCTTTGACCAGGAGGGCTTCAATGGTCAATATCTGGTTTCGGGAATTTTTGAAAAGAACCCGCCGAACGCGACGGATCAATTTGATATCCTGCTGAACTATGATCTGTTCCTGGAAAAAAATTCAAAGCTTCAGAGATGGACAAATAGCGATCCCTCCACTTTCGTTATCCTGAAAGAAGGAGCCGACCTTAATGAATTCAACCGCAAGATCACTGGCTTCTTAAAGACCAAGAATGAAACTACGAAGTCAAGCCTTTTTGCCCAGCGCTATTCCGATAAATATCTTTATAACCGGTATGAGAATGGTGCTCCCGCCGGCGGCCGGATAGAATATGTGAAGCTCTTTTCAATCGTTGCCATTTTTATACTGGTTATTGCCTGTATCAATTTCATGAATTTGTCTTCAGCGAGGGCCTCCCGCAGGACAAAAGAGATTGCGGTGAAAAAAGTGGTGGGCGCAAGCCGCTTGACGCTGTTGGTCCAGTACATGGCCGAGTCGATGGCGGTTACCTGCTTATCCCTGATCATTG
Organism: Flavisolibacter sp.; assembly: GCA_035555175.1. GTDB lineage: Bacteria > Bacteroidota > Bacteroidia > Chitinophagales > Chitinophagaceae > Flavisolibacter. Next base: position 4,935 of record DATMHB010000377.1, read on the forward strand.
CACTACTGCTGGCGCTGTTGCTACTGCCCCAGTTCAACGCGATCACGGGAAAGAGCATTGCGATAAGCGCAACGCCCAACGTAATATTTACCCTTTTGGGCATTGCGATCATTACCGGCCTTCTTGCGGGAAGTTACCCGGCACTATACCTTTCGGGCTTCCGGCCGGTAATGATCCTGAAAGGGCATTTGCCATCGTCAGTTTCAGCGCTGCTTGCACGTAAAGGACTAGTGATCTTTCAGTTTGCCATATCCAGCATTTTGATCTTGTCCGTTTTCATCGTGTACAAGCAGATAGAACTGGTGCAAACAAAAAATCTCGGGTACAACAGGGACCACCTAATTTATTTTGAAAGAGGCGGGGTCGTGCCCGGCAATAAAAATGGAAAGGACGATGGTGTTTATGAAAAAAACATGGAGACATTCCTTCAAAAAATAAAGAATATCCCGGGCGTTCTAAACGCAGCCAATTTCAGACACAATATCACAAACCGCCACGGCGGTACTACCGCTGTTACATGGCCGGGCAAGGATCCGAACAATGAAACGGAATTTACAGACATCGCGGCAGGCTATGATTTTATTGAAACACTGAACATACAAATGAAAGAGGGCCGCACTTATTCGCGTGAGCTGCCTTCAGACAAATCGAAGGTTGTTGTGAATGAGGCAGCCGTCAGGGCCATGAGACTAGAGCATCCTGTCGGCACAACCATTAATATCTGGGGCGAGGACAGGCAGATCATTGGCGTTACAAAAGATTTCAATTTTGAATCACTGTATGAAAATATTAAACCGTGCTTTTTTGACTTTAGCATTAACCCGCGCGTTTCGAAAATAATGGTGAGGATCAAAGGAGGCAGCGAAGGAGCGACTATTGAGCGGCTTGCGCGATTTTATAAAGACTTCACCGGCGAGGCCCTCGACTATCGATTTCTTGACGACGATTACCAGGCGCTGTACGCTTCTGAAAGCCGCGTGGCAAAACTTTC
>DATMHB010000378.1:0-5710 GCA_035555175.1 Flavisolibacter sp.
AAAATCTTTGAATTTGCTTGCGCCCACACCCGCTGAAAAATAAGGTGTGAACCAATAGCTGTCAGAAAACATTTTCACATTCACCGAAGCATCGGCCTCCAGAAGCAACGCATCGGAAGCAGAGGGTGCGCGGGTGGGGAATGGATAATTGACAAAGGAAGCCGCCAAAGTACCCGCAAAGTCCAGGTGGTCCTGAAGGCCCTTGAAATAAGTGATGCCAAGGCCTGGTGACATTTCATTGAACTTCGCCCATTTCTTGTCGCGGAAAACCTGTTCGAGAGAGCTGCTTCTGATTCTTTGGGCAGTGGTAAAATCATTTAAAAGAAAGCTCACGCCGATCGATTTAGAGCGAGTGTTTATATTCTGTGCAAACGAATGTGAGGAGATGAGGCAAAGAAGAAATATTGAAACAATCAAATTCTTCATAAATAGTAGTTTGGTTAATGCAAAAACAAAAATAAAGGGTAGAACCTAAATATCTGAAAATATTTGTTACCCGCAAAAACGTCCTATCAGAGTTTTCGCAGCACTTCTACCTTCACTTTTGTAAGGCCTCTTCCAATATAACCGAGCTTCTCGGCCGCGACGCGGCTAAGGTCTACGATCCTGGTCATGCGGATATGCAAGCGATCATTGGTCTTGACCACCACACTCCGGTTATTGCTAAGATTTGTCACGCGAATCCAGGTGCCCATGGGCAGTACGTTGCATGCCGCCGTCATTTTCTGGCTGTCGTATACTTCTCCATTCGCTGTTTCGCGCCCATTGAATTTATCGGCATAGTAGCTGGCGGTACCATAAAGTATCTTTGCCTTTCCATTTACACTGCGTACTTCAACAGTGTCTTTTCTTTCGGCGCCTCCACGTCCTACCTGCGAAAACGCAGCACCTGAAAAATAGATGGCGGTTAAACATAAGATAAGGTATCGCATAGGCATTATTTATCGGAGAATACTTTTTCCCTTATCCGCTTGTCTTCACCATAGATATCTTCATAAAACGCAAGATGTCCATCTTTCACATCGCACGTAATATAACGGATGTATAAGGGGATGGGCCTTCGCACCGGAATGTACCTTTTCTGTTTGGTGGTCAACCAGCTTTCGAGCGAGTCAACAGGCACGGCATTGGTCGAATAGGTGCTGTCGTTTCTCAGTATGAATTTTGCCAGCTGTTCCCAGGCCTGCACGCGCACACAGCCATGGCTCAGCGCACGGCTCTTGTTCGAAAAGAGATAGCGCTGGTTCGTGTCGTGCAGGTAAACAGAATATTTATTCGGGAAATTGAATTTCAAAATGCCGAGGGCGTTGTCGTCGCCACTCCCCTGGACCACCTTATAAGGAATATAATCTTTGAATTGCTTCCATTTTATGGTGGCCGGATCTACCTCGTTCCCATTGTCGTCAATCAGGCTGTATCCCTTTCTGATGGTATAGCTCGAATCTTTCTTGAGCCCGGGCAGGATCTCCTTTTTTATAATGCTTTCCGGTATGGTCCATTTAGGATAGGTGATCATATCGCTGATGGAGCTGGTGATCACAGGCGTGCGCGTTAACGGTTTCCCTACAACCACTCTTGACTTTAGCACCACGGTGTCGCTCTGTCTTAACTGCAGGTAATATGAAGGCAGATTGACCCAGATGTATTGGGAAGGAAGCGTCCTGAATTCCTTCAGCCGGTCCATATTGATGGCGACGCGAATAAATTTTTCCTTGTCGTTATCATTCAGCTTAGAGATCAGCGCACCGGATACCTTGCCGTCGGTATTCATCCCTTTCGACTTCTGATATTTTTTAATGGCAAGTGAAAGCTCTGCCGAATCGGGCGTCTGTTTCGGAAGAAGAGTTGAGTCCTCTTCGCGCAGGCGCTGATACAAAAGCGAAAGGATCTGTGTACTGTCGGCAGTGCTCACCAGCGTAAATTTTTTGATGTTGGCACTGTCAAGAAAAGCGTGCAGCGCGGACTTGATCAGCTGGTAGTCGGTAATGCGCGGCTCCAGCTGGGCGGCAAATGAATCGTTGCCTGCCTTGAAAAATATTTTCAGCTGATCGTTGAAAAAAGCATTGTTAAGAGAAGAATCTTTTGCTACCACACTGTCGGGCAGCAGCCTGCCGATTTTAAGGTCTTTCACCACCTGTACAAAAGCGGACGTGAGCAGCAGATCCGAATACGCCCACAGCGATGCATCCAGCTTTTTTTCCTTTGACGCGGTATCGCTGATCAACTGACCCTTGAGCGCGGTAAGCCTCGAATAATAATAGTCTTCGGGAAAGAGCCCATACCGCCTTGAATTCTCTATAAAAGAAAAAAGCGAGTCACCATATTTTGTATATAAACCCTTTGCCGACCATAGGGGCTGAAAAGAATTCTCGTCGTAAAGGAACTGCACAAACTCAGGGTTCTTGATCTTGAATGAATCGGCCAGGTCTTTGCTATTCCGCAGAATATCCTTAAGCGTACCCTGGATCACGTCTTCGGCCTTTGCATTGATGTCCTCGGGCTTGCCTACAATTTCTTTCTGAGTGATGTCAGCGTGCGGACTATCGCTACAGGATGAAAAAAAAACTGCCCACAGTGAGACGAAAACGATTAATTTGAAGGTTGGCAAATGATAATGGTTTTTTATTCTGTTCATAGGATCGGAACGCGTATGCAATATGCCCACAAAATAAAAATTATTTGCAGAGTTTTCGTCATCTCTGCCATATCATTTCCCCTTTGTTTGTTTGCACAACCGCTAAAAATCGTGAAGAAAAGTAAGACATATTGGCAAGAAGTGCAAGCGGACAGTCTCCAAAAGATGACGGAGGTGAGGCTGATGGCGCCCGGTATTGTATATGACCTACGGTATGCTACCAGGAATAACTTTACAGGCCGCCAGCTGTATCCTCAGGATGCCGTGCCTTATCTCAGGCTGAATGTGGCAAAAGCACTCGCGCAGGTACAGGCAATACTTCGTCAAAAAGGATATGGCCTTAAGATCTTTGACGCCTACCGGCCTTATGCGGCCACAAAAAAAATGTGGGACCTGATCCACGATGAACGTTATGTGGCGAATCCGGCAAAAGGTTCGGGTCACAATCGCGGACTTGCAATTGACCTTACTATCATCGAGCTTTCAACAGGCAGGGAAATCGATATGGGAACAGGGTTTGATAATTTTACGGATACCGCACACCACGATTTTAAAGACCTGCCGCAACAGGTGCTCTCTAATCGAACTTTGTTGAGAACTACTATGGAGCAGTGTGGCTTCAATGCACTGGAAACGGAATGGTGGCACTACAGCTGGAAGAATGACCGGAATTATAACGTGCTTGACCTGCCCTTCAAGAAGCTGGCCAGACGCGGCTGATCTTTTGTCCGAGCAACATCAGGTCGGCCAGGACGACCGCAGTAACTGCTTCGAGCACCGGCGGCACCCTGAGCGCAATACAGAGGTCATGCCTTCCTTTTACTGAGAATTTCTCGATCTCGCCCGTTTCCCAGTTAAGCGATTCCTGTTCTTTGGGTGTGGACGAAGTGGGCTTTACCACTACACGAAACACAAGGGGATTTCCATTGGTAATGCCGCCAACAACTCCGCCTGCATGATTGGTTCTTGTCTTTCCTTCGTTATTCAGCAGGGCATCATTGTGCACGCTTCCAAACATCCTTGCGGCTTCGAAACCCGCACCAAACTCAATGCCTTTGATGGCAGGAATGGAAAACACAGCATGACTGATCAACGATTCCGCAGAATCGAAAAATGGTTCGCCGAGACCTATTGGCAATCCATTGACGGTACATTCAATGATCCCTCCCACCGAGTCTTTAGCTTCGATGGCCTTTTGAAGGCCTGCTTCAACATCGCTCTCACCACCAACCTCCATGATCTTGGCTTCCACTGAAATGTTTTGCAGGATCTTTTTTGCGATCACCCCGGCGGCCACTATACAAACCGTTAGTCTTCCGCTGAAATGTCCGCCACCCCTATAGTCTTCATGCGTACCGAATTTTTTATGCGCTACAAAATCGGCGTGACCGGGGCGAGGGATCGATTTGATCTTTTCGTAATCGGCGGAGCGGGTATTCTTATTCTCAAAAAGGATCGTAAGGGGTGCGCCGGTAGTTTTACCATTAAATAAACCGGTGATGAAAATAGGCCTGTCGTCTTCTTTCCGGGGGGTGGTTCCCTTCTGCATGCCGCCCTTTCTTCTTTCGAGATCTGCGTTAAAGTCTTCCTCGGAAAGCGGTACACCGGCGGGACACCCATCTATGCTAATGCCAACGGACGGGCCATGCGATTCGCCGAAAATGGTTAACCTGAATAATCTGCCGAATGAATTCATGTTCAATTATTGTTGTAAAGATAGCCGTGCCTTCAATTGCTGAAGATGATCCCAGAATTGCGGATAGGATTTGTTCACTGCGTCCGCACCTTCAATATTCATAGGAGCATCCGCATTCAGCGCCGCAACAGCGCAAGCCATCGCGATGCGGTGATCGTGGTGTGCGCTCACCAATGTTCCATGAATACCTTCTCCTCCCTTAATCACCATCAGGTCATCCTGCAATTCTATGCCGATGCCCATTTTCAAGAATTCTTCCTTCAATGTGAGCGCCCTGTTACTTTCTTTGTGCTCAAGACGGTGAACGCCTTCGATGACCGAAGTTCCTTTGCAATTGGAGGCTAATGCCACAAGAGGTGGAAAAAGATCGGGACAATCTGTCGCGTTGAAATGAAAAGGTTTCAGCAGCGACCTTCTGATCTCGATCTGCTGGTCGGTAATGCTCATGTTTGCACCGGATTGCATCAGCGCTCCCAGCACGGCCCTGTCTGCCTGTGTAGACAAAAGGTCAAGACCTTTCACAACAAGGTCGCCGGCAACTGCACCTGCCACCAGTAAAAATGCTCCGCCGCTCCAATCACCCTCAACCGTGTAGTCGATTTTTTCATCGCGCGCATGCGCAACTTCATCCTTATAAAAAAATTCGGTGTAATTATGGTTGTCGGGCACGGGCAGCCGAAAATCCTTCATCAGCTTCAGCGTAAGATCGATGTACGGTTTACTATTCAGGTTCTTTACGTGGATGCTGACAGCACGGGCGCCGGCTGCGGAATACGCAAAAAGGAGGCCCGTTAAAAATTGGGATGACAGAGAACCATCTACTTCAATATTCTTTGGATGGAGGGGTCCTTTTATTTGCAGCGGCAGATGCCCATTATTGCTCTCACATTCCACGCCGAGCTGTGGAAGCACTTCGTTGAAAAAAGAAAGCGGCCGGTTCACCAGGCTTCCCTTTCCGTTGACGCGTATGCGTTCGTGGTTTAGCGCAGCAATGCTGGTAAACATGCGCACCGACAGTCCGCTTTCTCCGCAATTGATCTCATCGTTTCTTGCTCTGACGCCGTTGCTATTGATCACAATGGTGTCGCCCTCTTCCTTAACTTCTGCGCCCAGCTGCGTGATTATATCAAGTGCGGCTTTATCGTCTGCCGAAATTCCCGGGTTGTGCAGGACCGTTCTGCCTCCTTTGATAAGTGCCGCCGCGCAGGCCCGCTGCATGGCGCTTTTAGACGCCGGTGCAACAATGGTTCCTGCAACCGATGACGGATGTATGTTTGCCTTCATGCCAGATTTTCGTAAAGTTGGTCAATTGATATTTGCTTGATGATCGCCTTCCCGATCTTTTGGAGTAAAATAAAATTGATGCCGTCCTTCGTTTT
>DATMHB010000379.1:0-6866 GCA_035555175.1 Flavisolibacter sp.
TGTCAACGTCATCTTTTATTCATTCCTCTCCATGTGGGGGCCGGTAGCAATATACAGGGTAATGCACGATGTGTATCCGGATAAAAAAGGGATCCTGCTTGTCGCTTGCTTTCTCATTCCTTCCTTCCTGTATTGGACAAGCGGTGTTCATAAAGAGGGATTGATCTTTACGGGCCTGGGGCTGATGGCGTATCATTTATATTTTGGTTTCAAAGAAAAACGGTTTCCGCCGTACCGGGTGCTGCTGATCCTGCTTGGGTTCCTTCTTGTATTGATCCTGCGCAATTTTCTGGTGTTGACGCTACTGCCTCCTTTGATCGCCTGGATCATTTGTGAAAAGTTCAAATATAAACCAGCCTTCGTTTTTTTGGCTGTGTGGATATTGTCTGTCCTGGTATTCTTTACAGCAAGATATATCAATCCGAAATTTGATTTCCCCCAGGCTACGGTGATGAAGCAACAGGAATTCCTGAAACTGGGCGGCGGCTCCGCCATCAATGTAAATGAGCTGCAGCCGGATGTGATGAGCTTCATAAAAAATACACCGCAGGCATTGAGCATGACGCTGCTAAGGCCTTTTCCTTCGGATGTAAAACATTTGCTGTCGCTGGCAGCCGCCACCGAGATCAATATCCTCATCCTTCTTTTTATCGTTTTTTTACTCTTCAGGATAAAAGGCGGCCGCCTTACTCCGTACCTATGGTTCTGCTTATCGCTGTCATTTGGAATTGTATTGATGGTGGGCTACACGGTCAATATCCTTGGTGCGATCGTGCGGTACAGAAGTATCATTTTCCCATTTTTGATGGCGCCAATGATGTGCAATATCGATTGGCAGCGGGTCGGATCTCTTCTTTCTACAAGTATTAAAAATAAAAATAACGTATAGATTTTGCCTTAGAAGCGGCAAATGCCTGCGAAAAATGAGCCCGCTGAAAAAATATTTTGCACCAAATGCACGCTTTTTTACACATTAACCAGATTTTTTCTATAATTATCCCGCAGTTTTGATTTCTTTGTTGCCAAAACCTACCATTATGTCGTCGCTCCGATTTAGTGCCTTGACCAACTTATTGAACTCCGAGAAACAGCCTGAGATCAACTCGACCAAGATCACAGCGATTTTCGCAGAGAATGTATTTACCCATCAGGTAGCCCGCCAGTTCCTTAGCGATGAGGCTTACAAGAGTCTTATGGCCTCTGTGAGGGCCGGACAAAAAATTGACCGCTCCATGGCGGCCCAGATCGCCAACGGCATCAGGGCATGGGCAGAAAGCAAGGGCGTAAGCCATTTCACCCACTGGTTCCAACCGCTGACAGGCACCACAGCAGAAAAACATGATTCGTTCTTTACTTTGAAAAGTGATGGCACGCCCATCGAACAGTTTGAAGGTGATGCCCTGATACAACAGGAGCCTGATGCTTCTTCATTCCCAAGCGGAGGGCTGAGGGCAACTTTCGAAGCCAGGGGATATACGGCATGGGACCCTTCTTCTCCTGCGTTCATCATGGACATCGGATATGGAAAGACCCTTTGCATTCCAACTATTTTCGTTTCCTATACAGGGGAATCGCTGGATTATAAGGCACCCCTGCTGAAAGCACTCGAAGCGCTTAACCGTTCTGCTGTTGAAGTATGCAATTATTTCGACCGCAACGTTACCAAGGTTACAGCCACGCTTGGATGGGAACAGGAATATTTTGTAGTGGATGAAGGTTTATTCAACGCAAGGCCAGACCTGTTGCTTTGCGGCCGAACCGTTTTCGGGCATGGTCCTGCGAAAGGACAGCAGCTTGAGGACCACTACTTCGGTTCGATACCGGAAAGGGTTTATGCCTTTATGCGCGATTTCGAAACAGAATCATACAGACTTGGTATACCGCTAAGAACGCGGCACAACGAAGTTGCGCCGGCACAATTTGAGTGTGCACCCATCTTTGAAGAAGTGAACCTCGCCGTGGACCACAATACTTTGCTCATGGACGTGATGAGCCGCGTTGCCGCGCGTCATGGCCTTCGGGTTTTGTTACACGAAAAGCCCTTTGCGGGCATCAACGGAAGTGGCAAGCATAATAACTGGAGCATGGCAACCGATACCGGTGTGAACCTTCTTGCGCCCGGTAAGACGCCAAAGACCAACCTCATGTTCCTTGCCTTCTTTGTGAATACCATCAAGGCGGTTCATGATTATGCCGACCTTTTGCGCGCATCCATCGCGTCTGCAAGCAACGATTTCCGTCTCGGGGCCAATGAAGCGCCGCCTGCCATCATTTCCGTGTTCATCGGTCAATACCTGACCAGGGTCTTGGAAGATGTGAAAAAACGGGTGACCGATAAAATGGATGAAACCGACGAGAGCATGCTCAAGATCGACATTCACAGAAGCATTCCGGAATTGTTGATGGATAATACAGACCGCAACAGGACCTCTCCATTTGCTTTCACGGGAAATAAATTTGAGTTCCGTGCAGTTGGTTCTTCTGCTAATTGTGCGAATGCCATGACTGCCCTGAATACCATAATGGCGGAAACACTGAAGAATTTTAAGAAGGATGTAGATACGCTGATTGAAAAAGGAGAGAAGAAAGAGATCGCGATTATGCACGTGATCAGGGAATACATCGTAGCGAGTGAAAAGATCCTGTTCGAAGGTGATGGTTACAGCGAAGGATGGGAAAAGGAAGCAGAGCGCCGCGGACTTCCTAACGTGAAAACGACGCCGCTTGCCCTCGATGCAATGATCACAGACAAGGCGAAAAAATTGTTTGAGAGCAATCGCGTGTACAACCGTCCGGAGCTTGAAGCAAGGCATGAGATCGAGCTGGAGAAGTATATTAAGAAAGTACAGATCGAAAGCAGGCTGATGGCTGACCTGGCCACCAATCACGTTTTACCGGCAGCGATACGTTATCAGAATACGATCATTGAAAACGTGAGAGGCCTCAAGGAAGTTGGATTGGCGGACGGCGCCTGTGCCCAAAGAACGCAGACACTGTCCAAGATCTCAGAACACATCAACCAGGTGAGTCAGTTGGTGGATGAGATGATCGAAGCCAGGAAAACGTGCAACAATATGCAGGATAGCCGCGAAAAGGCCATCGCTTATTGCACCACCGTGAAGGAAGCCTATTTCGACAGAGTGCGCTATCATGTAGACAAGCTCGAGCAGCTTGTTGACGATAAGGAATGGTCGCTGCCGAAATACAGGGAGCTTGTATTCCTCAGATAAATTCAACAATAGCAATAAAAAATCCTCCTGCGAACAGGAGGATTTTTTTTATGCTTGTAGCAACTAATGGTTCGCTCAGCGCAGGGGCACCGAGGTAAGCAGTTGATATAAATGCTGTTTACAGGAATACTACGGAAAGCGTGATGATCACAGCAAGAATAACTGTGACGATCAGCGTGTCCTGAACTTTTTCATCTTGGAATAGGGAGGTGATCTTTTTCATACACAGAAGTTTAAATTGTTAACTCATTGGTTTTCCAGAGTTGTCGGATCAAAAAACTACCGTGTTTTCAAAGGAGGATTACATTGTAAATGTATAAAGTTTTGCGACATAACCAAACAGGGAAATTTACGATACGAGCTAGCTTAATTCGAGCCAGCGCAGCTCTTTCTCATCGATGAGACCGCTTATCTCCCCAATTCTTTCGGATAATTTCTGGAGCTCGTCAAAAGGAAGCAGTGGGTCTCCGAGTTTTGCTGATATTTCAGTTTTTTCCTTTTCAAGGGCGGCCAGTTCAGTTTCAAGCAGTTCGAATTCCCTTTGTTCCTTATAGGACAGCTTCTTTCTTGTGGACTGGACCACCGACGGTTTAGAGGCCATATCCTTTTTCTCAACCGGCTCTCCATTCTCCTTCATCCGTTGTTCTTCACGGAACTGAGAGTAGTTGCCGGGGAAGTCCCTGATCTTCCCTTCGCCTTCAAACACGAAAAGATGATCGACGAGGCGGTCCATGAAATAGCGGTCATGGCTTACAATCAGCAAACATCCCTGGAACTCGAGAAGAAAATTTTCAAGTACCGAAAGTGTCGGCAGATCCAGATCATTGGTGGGCTCGTCGAGGATGAGAAAATTAGGATTGGTGAAAAGAATGGTAAGCAGGTGAAGACGTCTTTTTTCCCCTCCGCTCAGTTTGCTCACATAAGTATATTGTTGTTCGGGCGGGAAGAGAAAAAGGTTGAGGAATTGAGCAGCGCTCAAGCTTCCGCCACCGGCCAACGGAAAACTTTCTGCAATGCCCTTTACGTATTCGATCACCCGCATGTCTTCCCTGATCTTTAAACCCTGCTGCGAGTAGTTGCCAAACACCACGGTGTCTCCGATATTAACCTTGCCGCTATCTGCTTTTTCAATGCCCTGAAGAATATTAACAAAAGTGGATTTACCCGTTCCGTTCCTGCCAACTATGCCAACACGTTCGCCTTTTTTGAAAGTATAGTCGAACCCTCTGAGAATAATTTTGTCGTCAAAACTTTTGTACAGCTTTTTCAGTTCAACGGTCTTCCCTCCCAACCTGTTCATCTTGCTTTGCAATTGTAACTGTTGATCCTCCAGTTGCTGCTTTGCTTTTTTCTCTACTTCATAAAAATTATCGATGCGGCTTTTTGATTTCGTCGTCCTCGCCTTCGGCTGCTTGCGCATCCATTCCAATTCCTTCCTGTAAAGGTTTCTCGCCTTGTCAATGCTTGCGGCTTCGCTTTCTTCGCGCTGTGCTTTTTTCTCCAGGAAATTTTCATAATCCCCCTTGTGAAAATATAGGTTGCTGTTCTCGAGTTCCCACACTTCGGTGCATACGGCATCCAGGAAATAACGGTCGTGCGTAACGAGAAGCAGGGTTACATTTTCTTTATTCAGATAGTGTTCGAGCCACTCCACCATTTCTACATCGAGGTGGTTGGTTGGCTCGTCCATGATCAGTAATACATGCTTGTGCTCAAAGCCGATATCAATAAGGGTTTTGGCCAATGCAATTCTTTTTCTCTGACCGCCGCTGAGGGTGCTAACGTCCTGCTGCAAATTGTGGATATTGAGCTTGCCCAGTACCTGTTTCACTTTTGCATCAAAATCCCACGCGCCGGCTTCATCCATTCTTACCAGCATTTCAGCAATCCGGTCGTCGCGGCCGGCGTCCATTGCCGCCTCGTATTCTTTAATTACGTTGATAACAGGATGTGCGATATGAAAAATGTTATCCAGCACAGTCGCTCCGTCAAGAAGTTGCGGCTCCTGCTCAAAAAAAGCAACATCAACGTCCTTGTTCACCCAGATCCTGCCTTCGTCGGCCACCTCGCTACCACCGATGATCTTCAGCAAGGTTGATTTGCCTGATCCATTCCGGGCGACAAGCGCAATTTTATCGCCTTCCGAAATATGAAAACTGATTTTATCGAAGAGCGGCTTTATACCATACGACTTACCCAGGTTCTCTGCAGACACATAATGCATGGCACGAAGGTAAAGAGAGTGCAATGTTAAATGCTATGCTGAATGCTAAATGTTGAGTGCTAAATGTGAATAAGCGTGTTGAAGAAGACCAATACTTCCCAGGGCAGGAGCAGTCAATGAATGCACCAACTTAAGTTGTTTTTGTTAACACAAAGGTTGTTAATTCCAGCCCCGCCCAAAGGGTGAAGGTCTGGAATACTGATGAAAACCAGGCTGGAAACTTTAACCGGTGCGTGCATACTCGCTCTCACCCTCCACACTATTTTTTAGCTGCGCAAAAAAAGGTGGGAATGTCCCGGTCAAAGGCTGCTCATTGCATGGAATCATCAAATGGAACGCATTACCTGCCGAGGCCGCGGATCCACTCGATTACTTGGTCCTTCGTTTTGCCCAGTTTGTTTTGCATGCGGCCATAAAATTCTTCATCCTTTCCTTCCTCCCATCTCAGATCATCGTCCGTAAGATCTCCGTGTGCCTGCTTTGCTTTGCCTTTTAGCTCATGCCACTTACCTCTTAATTCAAGTTCGTCCATAAAAATCGTTTAAACTGAATGATTAAAATTCCGTGCCAATTCCGGCACCTTCTCAGTTGGCAGCATAACGTGGATGATCTGAGGAAGTATACGCGCCTTTACGCATGTAACCATACCTAAATATTCTCCGTCCACCTGAAAATAGGCCTTCCTTTTCAAGTTCATTTCCAGGTTTTTTGTCCTGAAAACTTCGATCCGGTCGGGATGAAAGGGCTGATGTGTGATCAACATTTTCATCAGTTCCAGGAGGTTGAGTCTGCGCACCACAACCACTTCGAATAAGCCATCATCCACTTTGCCGCCGGGATTAATGATCGCCCCTGTTCCATAGGTCTGTGCATTGGCAATTACAACCATGTAAGCTTTCCTCCGCACCTCTTCAGTATCTGTTTTAATAGTCACCCGCATGGACTGCTTTTGCCAAAGCACTTTGAACACAGCCCGGCCATAGCCGATCATGCCCCTCGACTTTGAATTCTCGAAATATTTGACCAGCATCGCATTCAGCCCCACGTCACTGAGGTGAATGCAGATCTGTTCTTCATTGATCCTGATCACGTCGAGCTTTTTGCATTCACCTTCCGTAACCACCCGCAGGGCTGCATCTACATCAAGAGGGATTTTTAATTCTTTTGCCATCCCATTGGCAGAACCGGCGGGAATGATGGCAAGGGGAATTGTTGTTTCTTTAAGAAGACCAGCCAGCATTTTAACGGTTCCGTCGCCACCCACGGCTACTACCCTATCGGGGGCCACACGCTCAATATGGTGCCTGATGGAGACAACGTCTTCGCTTCCCGTAAGGAGATAAAAAAAAATATTGTGGGGCGTATCCTTGAAATATTCTCTGATAGCTGCCTCCCAGTCCGTTTTTCCCTTC
>DATMHB010000380.1:0-9148 GCA_035555175.1 Flavisolibacter sp.
CTGAAGCTTCAAAATCCCTGAAGCTTTGCCCGAAGTTGCGTGCGATCTCGCCACTTACATATTTGTCAATGATCACCGGAAATTTGGCCTCGAGCGCTTTTGCATCTGCGCCCGGGGTCAGCAATAAATAAGTATGCGCGGCAAAATTGATATAGTTGTTCTGCCTGATAAAAGGAAAGCTTGAAACAGACAACAGGACATTGAACGTAAAATGCGAATTGTCAGGCCAGTCCCTGCACACGCCGGTGATCATGAAATTGTTGTTCTGGTTCGCGTCAGTCAGGAATTGTTTTCCAATGGCCTGCTCCGCACTGCCGTACATTTTTTTCGCGGTGGATTCACTCAGTACCACGGTATTTGGATGGTCGAGAGCAGTGGCAGGGTTGCCATACAGGAACGATCCGGTAAAGACCCTGAAGAAATTAGAATCAACAGCAAGAACTTTCTTCTCTTCAAAAACCTTGTCACCCACGCGCATGAAAAAGTTGCCATTGCCTGCACCCCCGAAATTGAATATCCTTGTGCACTCCTGCACTTCAGGAAATTCTTTTTGAATGGCGGGACCTATGGATTGAGGAATCAGGGAATATGCTGTTGAGCGGCCGGGATATTTTCTATCAAGTACTACACGCACGATCCTGTCGCCCTTTTCCTGGTACTTGTCATAATTCAATTCGCTCCGTACAAAGAGCACGATGAGCAGGCAGGAAGCCATGCCCACCGCCAGGCCGAGAATGTTGATCAGGCTGTAGCCTTTTCTTTTTAAAAGGCTGCGGAAAGCAACCTTGAAATAATTTTTTATCATGGTGGAAGTTTTGAATTGAGAACGGCAACACATTCATTGCAGTTCGCCGGGCCTTGCTACACCTTCAGATAAAAAAACAGATAGAGCGTTCCTGCAAATAAAAATAAGGGAAAAAGAGAAATGCGGGCCGGCCGCCTGTCCTTTCATTTAACCAATCGGCATGCATAGAAAAAGAAGACCGGAATGGGCCAGGTTGCTCAAAAATAAAAACGTCGTCAATCCACTAAGATCTTTTAGAGGCCATACGGCGGGCCGCGGCATCCCGGATCATTTTTCTTAGGTCGTCCACCAAATGGGATCTGTCTGCATCAACGTCCAGAAATTTTACGAATGTCCTTCCGCTTTCATTTTCGAATTTAATAGCACAAATAGTTCTGTGTCCTGCGGGAAGTCTTACAGAAACAGGCAAAACAGTCAGCTTTTCAATGCTTGCATAATGAATATTCTTCCTGCGCTTTGTCAATATGATCTTATCGCCGGAAATCCATAGATCTATAAAATTGATATTATAGAGAAAGAACAAGCCCAATATGCCCAGCAGTGCCGCAAGAGCGATCAGTGTTTTAGGATTTGAATTGAAAGCGATATTGACCAGTACAATCAGGATGGCCACCCCTAAAAGGATGCTTGAAAAAGTTCGATCGCCCGCGGTTACCCGAATCATAATTTGCGTTTTCGTCAGTGGGCCGCAACGCGCGCTTGGAAAGGGGCATGGACTGAAAGAATTGTTACTCTGCTGTCCTCGCGCCGTGCGGACCATTGTGCCCCCGGTGGGGCTGGCGCGAAACTTCAGCCGACTACTTCCCTTACCGTACGTGCAAGCAGGTCATCCAGGAATTTTGCGGACCCTTTTTCCGAATTGATCAGGTCGTGAAGACTGATCTGATCCAGGAAACGGTCGAGCAGGAATTGAATCATTTGCCAGAGAGAGCGTGAGGAACAGTCGACGGAATGCGTGCATAACTTAAGACTACCGGAGTGTGACTCACAAAATTCTTTGTCGAACAATGCACCGCCAAGGCTTTTCAACACCCGGTTGATGATAATTTCATTGGCAGGCATGGCGAGCACGTAACCGCCCTTATATCCGGGGGTGCTATTGATAAACCCCTGCATCCGCAGAATGCGCGTGAGCTTGGCTACATAATGGCTGCTCAGACCCTCCGCTTCGCTCAGCTGCGGAATGCTCATTCCTTCCTGATCGCGGCACGAGCCGATGCGGATCAGAATGCGTAAGCCATATTCTTCCTGTGCAGTGATCTTCATAATTGATTTTATTACAACCAGCCCAGCTCGAGCTGTGCAGCTTCTGACATCATAGTTTTGTCCCACGGCGGATCCCAGGTTACGGTAACATAAACATCATTCACGCCTTCTATCTGTCTCACTTTCTGATCCACCTCCACCGGAAGCGACTGCGCCGCAGGGCAGCCTGGCGCGGTTAGCGTCATCAGGATCTGAACATTGTTGATCGGCAGCACATCCACTTTGTAGATAAGGCCCAGCTCATAAATGCTCACCGGGATCTCCGGATCATAAATGGTTTGCAGGCATTCGATCACTTTGTCTCTCAAATTGTCTGTGTTCATCATCATCCAGTATTTTTTAGCCGGAAGGCCAGCGCATAATTTTTCATTTGCTTTACCATTGCAAGCAGTCCATTGGAGCGCGTCTGTGCAAGGTGGTTCATCATCCCGATCTCCCTGATGAAATCGAGCTTTGCTTCAATGATCGCTTCGGCAGGCTGGCCGGATAAAACGCGGATCAGCATACTGATAAGACCTTTGACGATCACCGCATCGCTTTCCGCCCTGTAAAATATTCTTCCATCTCTCTCATCCGCCACAAGCCACACAGTAGACTGGCACCCCCTTACTTTGTTCTCGTCCTTTTTATATTGCGCTTCCAGCGGAGGCAGCTTCTTTCCAAGGTCGATGATGTATTCATACTTATCGTCCCAGGAATCGAAAAGCGAAAATTCTTCAACGATCTCTTTTTCTATTTCCTGTATCGTAGGGCGTTCATTCATCAGCGCAGCATTTTCACGGCTTTTTCGAGGCCCGCGATCAGGAGATCAATTTCTTCTTTTGTATTGTACAGCGCAAAGGAAATTCTTGTTGTACCCGGGATAGAAAAACAAGCCATCAGCGGTTGTGCACAGTGGTGCCCGGTGCGAACGGCTATACCACGGTTGTCGAGGAGAATACCGAGGTCTTGCGGATGAATGCCTTCGATCACAAAAGAGATCACACTGATCTTTTGCCTGGCCCTTCCAATGATCCTTAATCCGGGTATTTGCTCCAGTTTCTCTGTGGCATACGCAAGCAATTCATTCTCGTGCCTGCGGATCTTTTCTTTTCCGATGCGCGTGGTAAATTCAAGTGCGGCCCTGAAGGCAACCGTATCTGCGATATTGGGTGTGCCCGCTTCGAATTTGTATGGAAGGTCATTGTAGGTAATGGTGTTAAAGCCCACGTCCTTGATCATTTCGCCACCACCCTGGTACACAGGCATGCTTTCCAGTAACTCTTTTCTTCCATAAAGCACACCAACGCCGGTGGGTCCGTATAATTTATGAGAGGAGAATGAAAAGAAATCACAGTCCATATCCTGCACATCGATGTCGAGATGAACGGAAGATTGTGCGCCATCAACAAGCACCACTGCACCTGCTTTGTGCGCCGCGCTTATGATCTTCTTCACCGGATTGATGGTACCAAGTGCGTTCGATACGTGCGCAATGGCAACCAGCTTCACCCTGGGACCCAGCAATTTTTCATATTCATCCATCTTCAGTTCGCCGTCTTCATTGATCGGTATCACTATGAGAACGGCGCCCTTCTCCTGAGCAAGAATAAACCAGGGAACGATATTCGAGTGGT
This sequence comes from Flavisolibacter sp., assembly GCA_035555175.1. Lineage (GTDB taxonomy): Bacteria > Bacteroidota > Bacteroidia > Chitinophagales > Chitinophagaceae > Flavisolibacter. Next base: position 3,688 of record DATMHB010000380.1, read on the forward strand.
GCTCCATCGATGAAACAATGATCTCGTCTCCCGCTTCGATATTCTGTCTTCCCCAGGTTTGCGCAACCAGGTTGATGCCTTCGGTGGTGCCGCTGGTAAAGATCACCTGCTCCCTTGTTGGTGCATTGACGTAGGCACGTACCGTATCACGCGTGGCTTCGAAAGCCGCAGTGGCCTCTTCGGCCAGGCTGTGAATGCCGCGGTGAATATTTGCGTTGGAAGAAGAATAATAATTGATGAGGGCATCGATAACGGCCTTGGGCTTTTGGGTGGTTGCCGCATTATCAAAATAAACCAATTGCCTGCCCTTTACCTCGCGCGTCAGCACCGGGAATTCATGCCGGATGGCCGTTACGTCGAGGCGGTCGTCTATGGCTGCTGAAGTGATCATGCTTCGTGGTATTGAAGGCGTTCAGAGATAAGGCTGTCAACATATGAACGGATAACCGGCGACTTGATGTGCTCGAGGATGTCACCTGCAAAGGCATGCACAAGCAACGACTTCGCCATCTCGTCGCCTATGCCTCTCGACTTCAGATAAAACAATCCCTCTTCATCGAGCTGGCCGATGGTACATCCGTGTGAGCACTTTACGTCATCGGCAAAGATCTCGAGCTGCGGCTTTGTATTGACGTTTGCAGAAGGTGAAAGCAAAATATTTTTATTGGACTGGTAGGCATTGGTTTTTTGAGCCTGCGGCTGCACGAAGATCTTGCCATTGAATACCGCAGTGGCTTCATCGGTGATCACCCCTTTGTACAATTCATTGCTGAGACAATTTGGTTTGATGTGGTCCACCGTCGTATGGTTGTCCACGTGACTGCGTCCGTTAACAAAATAAAGTCCATGCAGATCGGCTTCACTGCGCTCGGCTTCAATAGCGATATTGAGATTGTTGCGAATGATGCCTCCATTGAGGGTAATGGTTACGGTATGAACCACACTTTTATCCACCTGTCTGAAATGTGTTGTGCTCACCTGGCTGGTCTGCGGCGCATCATTCTGTATCTTGTAATATTCGGCAATAGCGTCCCTTTCCAGTATCACTTCTGTGACCTGGTTGGTCAGGTTTTCTGAAAGGCCCAGCGTTGAATAAGTTTCAACCACCTGCACCTGCGCTCTTTCGGCAAGATGCATGAGGATTCGCGGCTGTGAAAGGATATTGACCGTTCTGCCATCGGTGATGTGATAAATATACAGTGGATGCTCTGCCGCCATCCCTTTCCTGATATGAATGAAAATTCCATCCTGCACGAAGGCCGTATTCATGGCATGTATACCATCCTTCACATACTTGCTGCTATTGCCAAGGTTATTGAGAACAACATCGTGAAACTCACCCTTGGCAGCCTCTTCGAGCGGCAACACAACTATGGCCGGCGAGTGGATCTTGGAAAGCGCGGATGCATATTGTCCATTCACAAACACCAGTTCATTTGCTTCTTCGTGTCCGGGAAGCCGGAAAGGCTCAAGGTCTCTCGCGGAAAGCTCCGACAGCACCCGTCCCGGCGCGAATTCATAAGCCTTATTGAAAAGACCACTGATGCGAGTATATTTCCACTCCTCGTGCTTCACTGTGGGTATGCCCATTGTACTGAACGCATTGAATGCATTGCGCTCGATGGGTGTGAGCCCGCTGCTGCCATTGTTCGCCTGTAGTTCCTGATATCTTTCTTTAATCGTTTCTAAAGTGTTCATGCCTGCTTGTTTATTTTTCCAGGATTATGCTTCCTGTCCTTCGTTCACTTCGTTCTTGATAAAATCGTAACCGCGGTCTTCCAGTTCAAGGGCCAGTTCCTTGGTTCCTGATTTTACGATCCTTCCATTGTATAATACGTGTACAAAATCGGGAACTATATAATCGAGCAAACGCTGGTAGTGCGTTACTACTAACACGGCATTGTCCTTATTGCGCAGCTTGTTGACGCCATTGGCCACGATGCGGATGGCGTCGATATCAAGCCCTGAATCGGTTTCGTCAAGAATGGCAAGCTTCGGCTGGAGCATCGCCATCTGAAAGATCTCGTTGCGCTTTTTTTCTCCTCCTGAAAATCCTTCATTCAGGGAGCGGCTGAGCAATGTTTGATCAATTTCCATCAGGGCCATTTTCTCTTTCATCATTTTCAGGAACTGCACGGCGTCAAGTGGTTCCTGACCGCGGTATTTTCTTACTTCGTTCACGGCCGTTTTGATGAAATTCGTTGTGGTAAGCCCCGCAATTTCGATGGGGTACTGAAATGCCAGGAATAAGCCTTCCCCGGCTCTTTTTTCCGGGGCAAGGTCTAAAATATCTTTCCCGTTGAATATTACCGAACCGTCGGTTACTTCATAGTCTTCCCTTCCGGCCAGCACCGATGCCAGCGTGCTTTTGCCCGAGCCGTTCGGGCCCATGATAGCATGTACTTCACCCGGCCTGATCTCAAGGTTAATTCCCTTCAGGATTTTTTTTCCTTCGATGCCTGCATGTAAATTCCGGATCGTCAACATATATTTTTCAATTTTTCTTTTTTAAATAAAATGAGGATTAGCCAACCGAACCCTCAAGGCTGATCGCAAGAAGCTTTTGTGCTTCCACCGCAAACTCCATTGGCAGTTGGTTCATGACTTCCTTGGCAAACCCATTGATGATGAGCGCCACGGCAGTTTCCGTGTCGATGCCACGTTGGTTGCAATAAAAGATCTGGTCTTCACCGATCTTTGAAGTAGTGGCCTCATGCTCCACCACGGCCGAATTATTTTTTACTTCGATATAGGGAAAGGTGTGGGCGCCGCATTTATCACCCAGCAGCAATGAATCGCACTGGGAAAAGTTCCTTGAATTGGCTGCATTCTTCCCTACATGCACAAGCCCCCTGTAACTGTTGTTACTGAAGCCTGCCGAAATCCCTTTTGAAACGATGCGGCTCCTGGTATTCTTTCCAAGGTGCATCATCTTGGTGCCTGTATCCGCCTGCTGGTGATTATTGGTCACCGCGACTGAATAAAATTCGCCGATCGAGTTTTCGCCTTTCAGTATCACACTGGGATATTTCCAGGTGATGGACGACCCCGTTTCCACCTGCGTCCATGATATCTTCGAATTGATGCCTTTGCAAATGCCCCTCTTTGTTACAAAATTGTAGATACCGCCATTCCCTTCTTTATCGCCCGGATACCAGTTCTGTACGGTTGAATATTTTATTTCTGCATTGTCCATCGCAATCAGCTCCACTACGGCCGCATGCAACTGGTTCTCGTCGCGCATGGGCGCCGTACAGCCCTCCAGGTAGCTCACATAACTGCCTTCTTCTGCAACGATCAGTGTACGCTCAAACTGACCGGTATTTTCTGCATTGATGCGGAAATAAGTAGAAAGTTCCATCGGACAGCGAACGCCCTTTGGAATATAACAGAACGAGCCATCGCTGAACACTGCCGAATTGAGCGCCGCAAAATAATTATCGGTAACCGGCACAACGGTGCTCAGGTACTTCTTTATGAGTTCCGGATGTTCCTGGATCGCTTCACTCATGGAACAGAAGATAATACCGAGCTCTGCCAGCTGCTCCTTAAAGCTTGTGCCGATGGATATACTGTCGATCACGGCATCAACGGCCACGCCGGTCAAACGCTTTTGCTCGTCCAGCGAAATGCCCAGCTTCTCAAAAGTCCTTCTTAGTTCTGGGTCGACCTGATCAAGGCTTTCGGGTTTTATTTTTTGTTTGGGAGCAGAATAATAAATAATGTCCTGATAGTTGATCTTCGGATATTTTATATTGGCCCAGGTTGGCTCTTCCATCTTCAGCCAGTGATGGTAGGCTTTCAATCTCCATTCAAGCATCCAGGCAGGCTCATTCTTTTTTTCAGAGATGAAACGAATAATATCTTCATTGAGTCCTTTCGGAGCCTCGTCGGCCTCGATATCGGTAACAAATCCATATTTGTAATCGCTGAGAACGGTCCGCTCTATGGTGCTCAGGCCATCGTCAATACCCGTATTATCCAGCTTGGACACTTCTGTTTTCATGCGGCAAAATTACGCCTATTTGTACTAAAAAGTAGAAATAGAAAACTTAAAAACGGCTCCATTACACGTTCCTGTTCTGCCTGTGCAAAAATTGTTAGTGCTTTGCATGGCGATTAAGTGGCATTCCTGTCTGGATTCCGACCTGGAAAGTCTGATTAAAGGATAATAAATCAGCTGCGCGCTCATAAGGGAACATGGCTCAAGCCTTTGAGCCGCAATCTAAAAGCCGCCGAGGTTATTGTCCTGATACTTCCGTAACATTAAAGACCAACGGCAATTTGACGCATCTTCGTTCATAAATTGACCGGCAGCCAGCACCACCCATGATCTACGTTTTTTACCATCAGCTCAGCCATAGGCTTTCGCCTGAAAAATTCCGCTCGCTGTTCCAGGTGCTACCCCCGGAACAACAGGAAAGAAACAGGGGCTTCCGCTTCTGGCAGGAAGCCCAGACGCACCTGATCGGTAAAATGCTGCTGAAAGCAGGCCTCGATGAAATGAGCCCTGATCAGTATTCGCTGCAAGACCTGAGGTATACTGTTCACCAAAGACCATTTTTTGAAAATGGGATCGACTTTAATATTGCCCACTCAGAGGACATAGCCATTTGCGCGCTCTCCAAAACATGCAGGGTGGGCGTCGACGTCGAAAGGGTCCGTTCCCTATCTATTGATCAGTATCGAAACCATTTCAGTGAAGAAGAATGGAAAGCGGTCAACAAAGGCCCTGATCCCATTCGCAATTTTTTCCGGCTATGGACCGAAAAGGAATCTATTGTCAAAGCCATCGGCGCGGGGCTTGGATTGCCTCTTACCGAAATCCGTCCCGGAAACAATCAATTCAAATGGCAGAACGGGGATTGGTTCACAAGAGAGCTCCCTATTGATCCCCAGTACATCGTCCATGTCTGCTCGGATAACGACCCACCGGAAGTGGTCGTCAGAAAAATTGAATTCGAATAAACAGGCCAGAACATTGCTATCACTATTCAACCATCTGTGGATTGCACATTTTGTTCTCCCGGTTCAGTGTATCCGCGGGCGAATATTTCATCAGCACTTTCGACAGCGCATCTGCCAATTGAATAACGGAAGGTTCCTGCAGTATGCCGGAATGGTCTCCGTCTATCGTATAGGTTTCGATCTTACCCCTGACGTAGTCTTTCCAGCCCATCAGCGGATCGTTAGTAAACAAGGGGGACGTGATGCTTGCTTTGAACAAGGCAACATTTCCCGGGTATATCCTTGGATGCGCGGTGCTGGTCCTTACCGGCTCGAATCTGGATTTTTTGAATCTCATTGTCCGTCTGAGCTCAGCCAGGATGAATTTTAACTTGTTCGGAATGCTGAGGCCTTTCATCTGGTTTGAATAGAACTTTATTTTTCTTTCGATATAGCGGATGGATCCTTTGGGAAGCGTAGCCTGGGGAGAATAAGCTTCAAACAATGCGACCAC
>DATMHB010000381.1:0-2763 GCA_035555175.1 Flavisolibacter sp.
ACACGCCATTGTTGAGCGCGTTGTTTTTAAATATATCGGCGAAGAAACTCGAAACAACCACTTTGAACCCGTAATCAAGTATCGACCATGCGGCATGCTCCCTCGAAGACCCGCACCCAAAATTCTTGCCTGCCACCAAAATCTCTCCTGTGTACTCCGGATTGTTCAACACAAATCCCGCCTTCGGTTTTGTATCGTCATCATTTTCATAACGCCAGTCACGGAAAAGATTTTTTCCAAAACCCGAACGCGTCGTTGCTTTCAAAAATCGCGCAGGGATGATCTGATCGGTGTCGATGTTCTCGATCTGCAGTGGAACGAACCTACTATGGATAATACGAATGGGATTCATTGATCTAACTTAAAAGTTCACGAACGTCGGTTACTACTCCTGTAATGGCAGCTGCGGCGGCCGTCAGCGGGCTTGCCAGCAATGTGCGCGCGCCGGCGCCTTGTCTTCCTTCAAAATTCCTGTTGCTTGTAGAGATGCAATATTCACCTGCAGGGATTTTATCTTCATTCATGCCGAGACATGCGCTGCATCCGGCCTGTCTTACTTCGAAGCCGGCTTCTGCAAATATTTTATCGAGGCCTTCGGCCTTTACCTGTGCGGCCACCTGTTGCGAACCCGGAACAATCATCACCTTCACGTGCTCGTTCTTTTTTTTGCCTTTCACGATGCTGGCAACCATGCGCAGGTCTTCAATGCGGGAGTTGGTACAGCTTCCGATGAAAACATTCTGCACAGGCATTCCTTTGAGCGGCCTGCCCGCCTGTAGACCCATATATTCCAGCGCCTTGATAATATTTTTTCTTTCACCTTCCTCCGGAATGCTCTCCAGTGTGGGGATCAACCCCCCCACCGCAATCCCAAGTCCCGGATTTGTGCCATATGTGATCATTGGATCTATATCCTTTGCGTCAATATGGATCTCGCTGTCAAATACGGCGTCTTCATCGCTGTATAGTTCTTTCCATTCCTTCAACTTACGGTCCCACGCCTCACCTTTGGGAGCAAACTGTCTTCCTTTTACATAAGCGAACGTGGTTTCATCCGGTGCGATCATGCCGCCCCTTGCACCCATTTCAATGCTCATGTTGCAAATGGTCATGCGTGCTTCCATCGAGAGAGATCGGATCGCAGATCCTGCAAACTCAACGAAGTACCCGGTTGCGCCGCTGGCTGAAATTTTTGATATGATATAGAGGATGATATCCTTTGAAACGACACCCTTATTGAGCGAACCCTCAATATTGATGCGCATCAGCCTTGGCTTGTTCTGCATGAGGCACTGCGATGCAAATACCATTTCCACCTCACTGGTTCCGATACCGAAGGCGATGGAACCGAATGCGCCATGTGTAGATGTATGGCTGTCGCCGCAAACTATGGTCATCCCGGGCTGCGTGATGCCGAGCTCCGGTCCGATCACGTGAACGATACCTTGAAAAGGATGTCCTAATCCATAGAGCTCTATGCCATACTTGGCGCAATTCTCGATCAGTTGGTCTACCTGAAGTCTTGACAACTTGTCTCTGATCGGAAGGTGTTGATCGATAGTAGGCACATTATGGTCGGCCGTTGCCACCACATGGTCCGGCCTGAAAACTTTCAGCCCTCTTTTTTCAAGTCCGGCAAATGCCTGCGGACTCGTGACTTCGTGAATAAAATGTTTATCGATATAAATCACATCCGGACCGTCCTGGACCGACTGGACCAGGTGCTTCTCCCAGATCTTTTCAATTAGTGTCTTACCCATCGTTATGCAAGGATTGTTTCAGTCTGATATTGGTTAGCAAGCTGCACCAGGTCTTCTTCTTTTACTTCTTTTTTTGCGTCAGCAATTTTGAGGAACGCTTCATACAGCACATCTATATCGTTTCTGTTGTATTGGAAGCCGAGCTTTTGAAAGCGGTGGGCCAATGCGCTGCGGCCGCTTCTTGCTGTAAGAATGATCTTGCTTTGCTCAGCACCTACTTCCTCCGGATTGATGATCTCGTAGGTTTGCGCATCTTTCAAAAATCCGTCCTGGTGGATGCCTGATGAATGTGAGAATGCATTGGCGCCCACAATTGCCTTGTTGGGTTGAACAGGCATGCGCATGGTATCGGAAACCATTCTGCTCAACGGATTCAGCTGTTGCGTTTTGATATTGGTAAAGAGCCCGAGATGCTTGTGTTGTTTCAGGATCATTACCACTTCTTCCAAGGAAGTATTGCCTGCCCTTTCGCCCAGCCCGTTCACTGTGCACTCAATTTGGCGAGCGCCGTTGATTACACCGGCAATGGAATTGGCGGTAGCCAGTCCAAGGTCGTTGTGGCAGTGACAGGAAAGAACCGCCTTGTCTACATTGCTTACGTTATTTATAAGGAAGGCGATCTTTTCACCGTATTGCTGCGGCAGGCAATAACCGGTCGTGTCGGGAATGTTGACCGTAGTGGCGCCCGCTGCGATCACAGCTTCCACAACACGCGCGAGGTATTCATTCTCCGTTCTTCCTGCATCCTCTGCATAGAATTCAACATCGTCGGTGAAATTCCTGGCCCATTTTACACATTGCACCGCCCTTTGAAGAATGTCTTCACGAGTAGAGTTGAATTTGCTTTTGATGTGAAAATCGGAAGTGCCAATACCCGTATGTATCCTCGGGCGGCGTGCATATTTCAATGCCTGCGCGGCCACTTCTATATCTTTTTGAACAGCTCTGCTAAGTGCGCAGATCGTAGCTTCCCGGATCACTTTGGAGATCTGGTTCACAGACT
>DATMHB010000382.1:0-2156 GCA_035555175.1 Flavisolibacter sp.
GTCAGAAGGCCGGTTTTTCCTCTCTCGTGCAGCCTGAAACTAGTGCAGTGATCCGCCGAACCATAACAAATGAAGAAGTACGCAATCATAGTAGCCGGTGGAACCGGCACAAGAATGGGAAGGGCCATCCCCAAGCAATTCCTTTTACTGCACGATAGACCCGTACTTTATTATACCCTCAGGGCTTTTCTCGAAGCTTACAACGACCTCGATATTATTCTTGTGCTGCCTGAAGAATATTCAGACATGGGTAAGGAGATCATTGATGCGTACTTCGACTACAGCAGGATACAAGTTACATTTGGCGGTGAAACAAGATTTCATTCGGTACAGAACGGGCTTAAGCTCGTGCAGGAAGAGTCGGTGATCTTTGTGCACGATGCCGTGCGTTGCGTGGTGAGCACAGATCTCATCCAGCTTTGCTTTGAGCATACCCTGCAAATGGGCAGCGCGGTTCCGGTGATCCGCTGCAAAGACAGCGTACGTTTTCTTAACGAAGAAGGAAATGACAACGAAGTGCTCGACCGCAATAAGGTGGTTCTCGTTCAAACACCTCAAACCTTTCATAGCAAAATTCTGCTGCCTGCATTTCAAATCGATTATAAGGAACGGTTTACCGATGAAGCCACGGTCGTGGAGGCATTTGGACTCAAGATCTCTCTCGTTGAAGGCGATGAAGATAATATCAAGATCACGCGGCCGGTTGATCTTTTGATCGCAGAGGCGCTGCTCGAAGAAAAGCAGAACGTTTAGCTTCTGCGCCGCCGTTGGTGTTCTCAGCAAGAGCCTTTTTTTATCCTTTTCCCAGCACGTGCAACGGCCGCGCCCGGAATCGCCTGCGCCCGAATAGACTATTTCAACCACCTCAACAGCGCCGGCAGGCGGTTCAGCTTAATAGCAGGATATAATTCTTCCTTCGCTCCGAAGCCCGAATAAAAGAAAGCGACATTGCGGATATCGCTGCCCTCGAAATCAAGCACGAGGTTTCGTCCTGCATGGTCCCGAATAAAAGCATCGATTAAGGCATGGGATGCACCAAGGGTCCTTCCATTGGGATGATTGCCGACCAGAAGATAATAAGCACGCTCCGGCGAAAATAAAAATGCGGCAGAAGCGATCAGTTCACCTTTCGAGGTTCTTACTCCGTAACAAACCGCGGCACCCCTAGTTTTTAATTCACCGTACAATTTGGCAAAGCTCGCAAAGTCCTTACCGGAACTCTTATCGTCCTGCCGCTTGGCCAGCTCAATCACGGATTCTATGGCCACATCGTTGCTGATAAAGCATCCATACTTGGCTGACTTTTCAATATTGCGCTGAACGTTTTCACGGTAACGATCGCGCAGGGTTTCATAAGAGGGGCGCAGGTCGAGGACGAAATTGGTTCGGATATATAAATTCAATTGCGTGAGTGGAAAAAGGTTTCCGTAATTCAGCGAGAACTCGATCAATCTGAACTGAGCAGGGATGGCGTTGAAGAATTCGGCAACGAGCGGTGCATCGACCTTCTTTCCAAAAACCCCGAGTTGCGCTGTGAGAAAAGGCTGGTAGATATATTTCAATCCGAATTTCTTTCTCCACGGCAGCGGCATCACAGCCTCATAATCGTTCAGCACGAGACCATCCCAGTGGTCAGCAAGATGGTCAAGATAGATGGAGGTTGGATAAATCAATCCATTTTCTGATTCGCTGATGCACTTATCCCATAATTGCCTGTCGATCTCTTCCTGTTTCAACTGCCGTATGGTATTCTGTGGCCCCATTATAATTCGATGATGCGGTTGATCTGCTTTAATGATGCGGGTTGCAGATTAATGCTGAATGATATTGTTCTCAGGAACCTGTTCTTTGGAATGGTTGATTTGAAATAATCTCCATAAACCCGGTTATAGAGTACAGGGATGTAAATATTGACCACTTGATTGAATAGCGGGATGTGGAATCCTGCATCGTAAAGGAAATGATCGTTGTTCTGGCTGTCGTCCCAGGCGCCTGCGTACGTTCCGATATCGGCAAAGACATGAAGCGGAATTTTTACCGGCAGCATGGCGAGCGGATTGATCCTATCCGGAACACTTGAATTAAGGTTGATCGCCGCCAGCCAGTCATCCGTCTTGCCCACCTTGTCCGCCAAAAGATCCGTTCGTACTTTAAAT
>DATMHB010000383.1:0-6852 GCA_035555175.1 Flavisolibacter sp.
TACCCCGACTTCAACGGCGACACTTCATTTTATCCGCCAAAGGTCCAGGTCCTTACCAGAAACGCCTACCAGTTCATTTCGTACCAGGGTCTTTTTATTCCGCGAAAGCTGATCCGCTTTATTTACCTCGACCGCGGCGACCTTTACCGGCAAAGCAACTACCTAAGAACACAAAATAAATTCAATTCGATCGGAGCATGGCGACTGGTCACCATCAACCAACTGCCGAGGCCTGGGCAGGATACGGTAGACTTCGAAATACGATTGGTGCCCGCAAAAAAATATACGACCGGTTTAAATTTTGACGTGAGCTATAACCAGGGCGATATCACCTCCACGAACCTGGTGGGTATTGGTACGACTTTCACGCTCATCAACCGTAATTTTCAGAAAGCGGCCAACCAGGCTACCAGCAACATCCGCTATGGAGTTGAACTGGCGTCGAAGGCGCCCACCATACAAACGCAGCAACTGATCCTGAGCCATACGATACAATTCCCACGACTCGTACCGCGGCTGACTTGGATACCGCAGCCGGCAAGAGAAAACGCCCGTACGTTTCTTTCATTCAACTTCGCGTATACAGACAGGATCGCATTTTATCGCGTTGCTACCATCAATACTTCATGGGCATATGAGTTCACCTGGAAAAAATTATTGCTCGGCATAAGGATACCGAATATCGAATACAATTTCCTGCAAAGAAGAAAAGGACTTGAAGACCTCATCGATTCCAATTCTTCGTACAAATACATTTTCAACAATGGCCTCATCCTTTCAACCCTCTATAATGTAACGATTGCAGGCGGAAGAAAAAACCTCACCAACCTCACACGTATCAGCTTTGAAGAAGCCGGTTTGCTTACCGGTTTGCTGCATAATGCATTTCCGAAGGCCGAGCTGTATCGCTTTGTGAAACTGGATGCAGAATTTTCTCAAACCTATAAGATCAGGAGATCAGCACTCGCGTGGCGCATGTTCGGCGGTATTGGATATGGGCTCCCCTTCTCATTAAAGGACGGTACGAGAGATACGACTAATTTTTATATGCCCTTCTTCAGGCAGTATTATGCCGGCGGTCCAAACAGCATGAGGGCCTGGGGCATTCGCAAGCTGGGCCCGGGTTCTTCCATCAAATCTTTTTCAAGGCAAACAGCGCCTGACCGTTTTGGCGATATCCGGCTCGAGCTCAATGGCGAGTACCGTTTTTATCTCACACAGATCTTCGGCTTTCCCGCGGAAGGCGCACTCTTCACTGATATGGGTAACGTTTGGTTCCTTCGAAAGAACCCCGACTTTGTTAATGGAGAATTCAACATCAACAGGCTTTGGAAAGATATAGCGATCGGCGTGGGTACGGGCTTCCGTTGGGACTTCGGCTTTTTGAAAGCACGATTCGACTATGCCTACAAGGTAAAGAACCCCAGCCCCGACATCGCGGATCCCACCTCGCAGAACAAATGGTTTTATAAATGGCAGCTGAAGAACGGGCAATTCCAGTTGGGCATCAATTATCCGTTCTGAGCTTTTACGCTCCTTTCAAATTCTTCAATGCTCATTGCATCCTTCAACAGGAAATTACCGATGCGTGTTCTGCACAAGCTGCTGAGATATCCCCCGCAACCGAGCTTCGCGCCGAAATCGTTGGCAAGACTTCTGATATAAGTGCCCGTCGAACAAACTACCCTGAACGCGACCAGCGGAAGCTTGATTTCGGTAATATCGAAAGAAGATATGGTGACCGCCCTGGGGTCAAGCTTTACTTCCACGCCCTTTCTTGCGAGTTCGTACACACGCTTCCCTTCTTTTTTTATAGCAGAGTGGATCGGAGGTGTCTGCAGGATATCACCTGTAAAACTTTGCGCGGCCTCTTTCAATTGATCTGCTGTGATATGCTCAAACGGTAAAAAATTGCGCGGCTCACTTTCCAGGTCGAAAGTGGGCGTGCAAGCGCCCAGTGTGATGGTGCCGGTATATTCTTTTTCCTGCGCCATGTATTCGTTGATCTTCTTGGTGAACTTACCCGTACAGATAATTAAAAGTCCGGTGGCGAGGGGATCGAGCGTACCCGCATGTCCCACTTTTTTTGTCCTGGTGAGGTAACGGATCTTGCGAACGGCATCGAACGAGGTCCATTCAATCGGTTTGTTGATCAGGAGGACCTGCCCTTCTTCGAACTTGTTGGTTGGATGCATAAGCGGCGAAGTTAGGAAGAGGATCAAATGTCTTAAGCATTATTGCCAGTGCACACGAAAGTTAAATGCGACTGACCGATCAATTTCCGATACTAAAATCGAGAAGGCACATCGCGAACATCGCCGATAATGGCAGATATCATTGATCCTTTGACGGTGGAATAACAGACACCGGGTATGCGGCGATCATAAAATTAAAGGACGTGCAGCCGCGTGAGGGATAGCAGCGGAAAGCCCGCAGCGCATTTAATATCATAAAAACTGCCGTTAACACGCGCGAGGACCTGCAGCGAATAGCCCGGCCCGCAGGGCACGCCCAACGATCATAAGCCGCTGCAAAGATCTAAAGGCACAACATCACCCACCGTCTTTAACGCACTCCGCGCGGCTCCGGGTTCTTTGTGTTGAAGGATTTGACGTACGCTGCCTTCGCCGATACGGATGTATCGCTGCTGAGCGGCCATTCTTCAAATGCGCTGCCGCTGCTTCAGCTCGAGGTATTTGTTTAGACTGTTGATGGTAAGCTTCTGCGGTGTGGTGAGCACAGAGATGATGCCATGCTTCTGCAGCTCTTTTGCAATCACTTGTTTTTCGTAGCGGTATTTATCCGCAATGGTCTTTACATAAATGTCCTCAATCGTTGTGGCCTTCGATTCGGCCAGCTGCTTCAATTCGGTATTCTCAAAAAATACCACCATCAATAAATGATAATGCGCGAGCCTTTTCAGGGAAGGCAATTCCCTTTCCAGACTTTCAATCGTTTCAAAATTGGTGAACAATACCAGCAGGCTGCGGTGCGTGATGCGGTTGCGCACGACCGAGAATAATTTTTCAAGGTCGGGCTCGAGAAAATTGGTTTCCTGCTTGTACAGGCTCTCCATGACCTGGCTGATCTGCGTTGGCTTTTTATCGGCCGGAATAAACGCATCGATATGCTGTCCAAAGCAAATGATGCCGGCCTTGTCCTGCCGCTGTACGGCTACGCTGCAAAGAACCAGAGAAGCATTGATCGCATAATCCAGCAGCGTCATTCCTTCAAAAGGCATTTTCATCACGCGCCCTTTGTTGATCACGCAATAGATCTGCTGACTTCTTTCGTCGGTAAAATTATTTACCATCAGATCGCCGTGGCGGGCCGTGGCTTTCCAGTTGATGGTGCGGTAATCGTCGCCCCTCACGTATTCTTTGATCTGTTCGAATTCCATGCTGTGTCCAAGCCTGCGCATTCTTTTCACACCCGTCTGTTGCTGATGCGTGCCTGTTGCCAACAGCTGGTAGCGACGCATCTGGATATACGAAGGATAAACCTTCACCGTATGCTCCTGCTCAAATATATACCGGCGGCGGATCATTCGCAGCGGCCCTTCAACATACACATTGATGTTGCCGAATTCGTAAGCCCCCCTTTCCAGGGGCTTCACAAAATAATCCAGCTGGAACACTTGGCCAGCGTCGATGTCAGCTTCCCTTTTCCATTTTCTCTCCTGAAACTGGTAAGGCAGCTCTTCGATCACCACGCAGCGGATCCTGAAATGATAGTGATTCGTGAGTTCAACTACGATCCTGTTATCGTCTCCGTTGCTCAAACGTTCGGGCAGACTCCGAACGCCGTGAAGCGCATTCTTTCTTGAATACAACAGAAAAAAATCGATCAGCACCGCAATCGAAAGAAATACCAGCAAAAGGATGGCTATTGTAAAAAGCGGTTCGATCAGGAAACTAAGCATGAACAGCGCAGCCGCCGTGAAGGCCGCATAGTACACAATGCGATTCAGGTAAAAGCTGGTCTTATCCCAGTAATTGATAAAACTGCTGATCATCTTGGAATGTCCATGGTTTGAAGGATCTGTTTGATGACAGTGTCTTCCGAAATGCCTTCCATTTCTTTATCCGGCGAAAGGATGATGCGGTGCCGCAGCACGGGGCCCACCACTTCGAGAATGTCTTCGGGCGTAACAAAATCGCGGCCGTTGATGGCTGCCATGGCCTTCGATGCATTCATGATGGCAAGCGAAGCCCTTGGCGAGGCGCCGAGATAAATGGATTTATGGCTCCTTGTTTGTTGGGTAAGCTTTGCGATGAACTGCAATAATTTTTCCTCGATCACCAGCGTCTTCACCACCTTGCGGATGTTGATGATCTGGCTGCCCTGCAGCACCGAGTCGATCGAGGCCAGAACATCCTGGTTGCCCATATTGTGAAACTGGCTTAAGATCTCCAATTCTTCGCTTTCAGTTGGATATGGCACCAGCACTTTAAACAGAAAGCGGTCAAGCTGTGCTTCCGGCAAACGGTAAGTGCCCTCCTGCTCCACGGGGTTCTGCGTGGCCATCACCATGAACGGTGATTGCATCGGATATGTTTTTCCATCCACCGTGATCTGCTTTTCTTCCATCACTTCGAAAAGCGCCGCCTGCGTTTTTGCAGGGGCCCTGTTGATCTCGTCGATCAGTACAATATTGCTGAAGAGCGGTCCTTTCTTAAAATCAAACGACGCTTCTTTCGGATTAAATACCGGCGTACCCAGAACATCCGAAGGCATAAGGTCAGGCGTGAACTGTATCCTTGAAAAATGTACCGATAAAGATTTGGCCACGAGCTTCGCAGTAAGGGTCTTGGCCACGCCTGGCACGCCTTCAATCAGCACATGTCCGTCTGCCAGCAGCGCCGTGATGATCAGCTTCACCATTTCATCCTGCCCCACGATCACCTTTTTAATCTGCTGGCGCACTGCATCCACCGCCTCGCTCAGCTCCGTAAGGTCGGTCCTTGACTGAAAAATTTGTTCATCCATTTTATGTCGTTTGATAAAACATTTCTAATTCCCTGTGAAACTGGGATAGCTGTTCCTCGGAAACCTCCTGTTCGAGACCAAGATAATTGATAAAGGAAACAATCCTGCTTAATTCTTCAGGCGGATAACCGCTTTTATAATGAAGTGTTTTTATAAAATTGTCGTCGAGGGTATGCGTCGGGATCTTGTATCTGGAGCGGACGTGTTCAGAAAAATAGACCGCCATTTTTTTCGCGAGGTTTTGGTGGTCCCTCCTGTCATGATAAAGCCGGCCCATGGTCTTTACAAAATCAAGCGAATCGTTCTTTGGCCGCGCGTATTCCGGAATTTTTCTTTGCTTTCGCCTCGACCCCAGCAGCGCAAACAATACAAGCGCGAACATGCCGGTAAGCAGCCCCCATATAAATGCAGGATATTTGAACAATACCCGGAAGATGTTGGGCTCATCGTCTTCCCTCTTCTTCGATGGTTTATTGAGATAATATTCGCTCCACGCGATGCGTTCCACGTTGGGCGGGATCATCGAGATCGCGTGCTCATAATAGTCCACATTTTGTTTATGCAGGATGAAATAGTTACTGAAGGCCAACGGCGCACTGTGAATAAAGAACCTTCCGTTCCCTGACTTCATTTCGATAAAGTCGGGATAATTTTCTTCATCCCTTCCCAGCACCTTCGTTCTTAGCGTATCGAGGGAAATGAAGGAGCTTGAATATTTTTTTCCCGGGTACACAATAAAATGGTGAAGCAGCGCCCCGGGCTCGTCGAGCTTCACCGAAAGGCTGTCATTACCGCCACCGACAAAGTCACTGAAGCTATGCTCGTAAGTAGTGAAGTTGAACGTGCGCCGTGCGGCAGCCGAAAAGGTGCGCGAAATAATGAACACATAGTTGCCCTGCTGCACAAAAGAAAGCAGCCGGTTGAGCTCAGATTCGTCCGCATTGAAATCGGCTGCAACAAGGATCAAGGCCTGGTTATAGGACGTAGTGGTGAGCGAGTCCCAGTTGCCCGGGCCCTTATTGTCGAAAAATATTTTCGCGCCCGGAAAAATCGAAGGCAACAATGATTTCGCTACCGAAGTTCCATAAGGGATCTTGTCACGCTGCCGCAGTGAAATTCTATCGTTGAATTGACGCGGCGCATTCTTTTTGTTGGAGATGAGCAAAACCGCCAGCACTACCAATAACACGACAGCAATGATATATGGCAGGTTCTTCTTCATCACGCCAGCTGCTGGTTGAAATTGACGAAATCATTTTGAACAATGGCGAACGCTTCACCGGTAAGCTCGAACTTTCCATACCATGTATAATCAAAATCTCTTGTAAGCCGGAAGAAATCACGATAATGCCTTGTGCCCCTCAGCTGCGAAAGGTAGTCGCTGTTGGTGCGCTCGTGCGTGTAATTAATAAGGCCGTGGTCGGACAAGTGCTTCAGCGTGCGCAGGTACAGCAAGCGGGTGGCGAGCCTGTAATTTTTTTCAGCGGTCGCATTCTCAATTTCTTTACCATAGTCGAGCGCAAAAATATCTTCGGCTATCAATGGCTCTTCTTCTGAAACAATTGGCGTCGAACTTTTACGGAAGAGACGGATGTTGCCCGAGGCGAGGTACCAAAGCAGTACTGAAACAAACCCCGCGACAATGACGATCCACAGCAGCGATTTAAACCAGCTTTGCCTGAATAAAGAAGTCTTCTCCTCTTTGGGCTCTATTTCCTTTTTCTTTTTTGGCGCCAGGTTCGCATACCAGTAAGCATCGTCCTTACGGATGTTGCGCATAGTAGAGTCTGGCACCGTACGCGCCGATGGAAGCGTTTCCTCCGACATGTTGTCGAAGTAATGGACGACTGGTGAAGACATCAC
>DATMHB010000384.1:0-2041 GCA_035555175.1 Flavisolibacter sp.
TTAAAGACCGTCCAGATTCAGAGTGCTGCAAAGCGCCGATTCATCAGAGGCGGCCTTTGGATTTAAAGACTGGCGCGCATTGAATCGGCTTGAACTTTTGGCTCCACCTTTTGTTTCAAGACAAAAGGTTGGAAAAAGAAACTTCGAATCCTTTGAGGAAACTCCGCAAAACAGCAACTGTGCGCGGGTGCCGCCCGGCGGGAGACGCGCACACGAAGTTCTGATCGAAAGTCCCCGTGTCGCTCTATTTACAAAGGCCGGAGTTCCTTCACGCACGGAGGAGACACGAGGCCGACATCAAAAGCAGCATCTTTGTCCTTAAGAACATCGAAATACAGAGAAGTCCACACGGCCATTCATACAGCCGACCTTCGCACGCAATGAATGGTGCATCCGCTCTCCGCTCTGTTTCTCGCTCTTTTCTCACTCTGTCCACCGCAGCCTTGCCGTAAGCGGGCTCTGTTTCGCGCAAAGCCGCAAAGTTCGCCAAGGCGCGGTTCCGGTCAAAGCCCTATTGACAAAGCTTACTACCTCCACTCTTTCTCTTTCTGTTTCTCTTTCTTTTTTCCCCGCGCTGCTTCACCCGCATCCCCGTAACAAAGCGCCTTTTTCACCGTTAAATATGGATGAGTGGTAACAGATACCCCCGCACTCAAGTCTAATTTTAATAAACTCATTGCCTCCAAAACTTTCCGTCATGATCAAGAACCTCCTGCTCACCGCCTGGCGCAATTTTAAAAAAGACAAGTGGTATAGTTTGCTGAATGTACTGGGACTTACCATAGGCATTACTTTCAGTTTATTTCTGATCTTTTACGTGACCGATGAATTAAGCTTTGACCGTTTCGAAAAAAATGCAGACCGCATTTACCGTATCAATACCCATATTCAGGAAAAGGATAAGAATACCGACTGGACGCTTTCTCAGGTGCCCCTTGGCCCCCAGGTGAAGAAAGACTATCCCGAAGTGGAAGAAATGGCGAGGTTCATCAGCAGGGAAAGAACCTTGTTCAAATATGGCGAGAGCAACTATTATGAAACCAAAGTGTACTACGCCGACAGCACTGCCTTTAAAGTCTTTACCTATAAATTCCTGGAAGGAAACGCGGCCACTGCCCTCCTCGCCCCATTTGATATTGTGATCACAAAATCACTGGCCGATAAATATTTTGGCAGAAATACTTCTGCAGTAGGAAAAACGATCAGAACCGTATACGATAATTACAGGGTCACCGGCGTGATCGAAGATATTCCCCGCAACGCTCATTTTCGTTACGACATGCTGATCTCCATGTCCACCTTTCTTCGGAATCCGCAGAACGGCGGCGCCAATTGGGGCAATTTCTTTGTGTACACCTATGTACTGTTGAAACCTGGTGTGAGCCCTTCAGGCTTCAATAAAAAGCTGGCCGAGGTGTATACAAAATTTGTTGATCCGGTGTTTAAACCCTTTAACGTTTCCATGCGCTACGAGGTCCAGAACATCACTGACATCCACCTGCATTCCAGTTTGCAATACGAACCGGAAGAGCTGGGCAGCATGTCATACATCTACATTTTTTCTGCGGTTGCCTTCTTCATGCTCCTGATCGCGTGCATCAACTATATGAATTTGACAACGGCCCGCTCGGCGCGACGGGCCAAGGAGATCGGTGTTCGCAAAGTGGCCGGCTCAAACCGCCGCCAGCTGGTGATCCAGTTTCTCAGTGAATCATTATTTACGGCCCTGGTTTCGGTTATCTTAAGCGTCGCGTTGATGCTGGTGCTTTTGCGGGTTTTTAATTCCCTGTCAGGAAAAGACTTCTCACTGTCTACGCTGCTGCATCCATTCAACCTGTTGCTTTTACTTTGTGTAGCGCTTTTCACAGGCCTGGTGGGCGGAAGCTATCCGGCGCTTTACCTGTCGGGGTTTAAACCGATTGGAATTTTAAAAGGCGCACTTTCAAAAGCATCCGGCAATGTAATGCTGCGACGGACGCTGGTGGTGCTGCAATTTTCCATTTCAATGATCATGCTGATCTGTACCTGGGTGGTCTATTCC
>DATMHB010000385.1:0-3850 GCA_035555175.1 Flavisolibacter sp.
AGGTAGCGATGAACCTTTTGGATAAATCGATCCGGTCGCAATTCATTCAATACTTTCCCAATCCCGATTCACTCAAGAAAAGAGCGGCGCGGAAGGGCGAAACTCCGCAGGCCGTGGATAATCCGTATCGTTCTATCATCAATTGGTTCGACAAAGGCAATCACATCAACCTTTTCTTTGCTTCGAACGACAGAGAGAAAATAAACCTTCTTTATAAGATCGATGGACTGCATGCGCTGGTGAAGAAACATTTTTCACATGCGAATGAAAAGGAAACGGCACTGCTGATGGAATTCATCCTGCACGGACTGGCTTCTTATTCTTTGATCAGCAAGAAAATCCTGGAAACTTCTGTCGAGTTCAAGGACCTGATGGGCAGCATGCTCAATATCCAATCATCGGGTGCTTACGACGATCTCGACGAGGAAGATTTTTCTTAGGGATTAATAATGTTGAATGTTGAATAGGCAGCGCGCAGAAGCAATACCTGACTGGGGTATAAAACGCAAAAGGCGCGGATGATGCAGAGGAGTGCAAAAAGGTATAGAATCTTTACGCTCCTTCTTTGCGGCCTTCGAGTCCTTTGCGTTTAAATTTCTCTATAAAATATTCACTTCCCGTTCAAGCCGCACGCCGAATTTCTTTTCGACAGAATCGATGATAGCCTGGCTGAGCTCGAGAATTTCTTTGCCTGTGGCATTACCGTAGTTCACGAGCACGAGGGCCTGCCTGGGATAGCAGCCGGCATCGCCGTTCCGGTACCCTTTCCAACCGCATCGTTCGATGAGCCACCCTGCTGCCAGTTTCATTTGTCCCTGGTTCGCCGGAAAGGCTACGATCTCCGGATACTCTGTTTTCAATCTTTCAAACAGCTCTATGGGAATAACAGGATTCTTGAAAAAGCTGCCTGCATTGCCAACCTCGTTTGGGTCGGGCAATTTCGAGCTGCGGATATTGATCACTGCCTGTGAGATCGCTGCGATGCTTAATTCCTGCACGCCCATTCTTTCGAGTTCGTGCTGAATGGCGCCGTAACTGGTGTTGAAAGAAGGTTTTTTATTGAGACGATACGTGACGCTCGTGATCACAAACTGATTTTTGTACCGGCCCTTGAAAACACTTTCCCTATAGCCGAAAGCACAATCCTCGAGCGTGAATTTTTTTATCGACCTGTCCCTGATATGGAGCGCTTCGAGTTCCTGGAACACATCCTTTATCTCAACACCATAAGCCCCGATATTCTGCATGGGTGATGCGCCCACATTGCCCGGAATGAGCGACAGGTTTTCAATGCCCGCATAACCGTGGGCCACGCAATATTGAACAAAGCGGTGCCAGTTCTCCCCCGCCCCCGCCTTTACGTAAAAATGGTCTTCGTCTTCGTGCGTCACTTCAATGCCGCCGATCTCATTTCTGATCACGAGGCCGTCAAAATTGCGCGTCAATAATATATTGCTTCCACCGCCCAGGATGAAAATATCCTTTGAGCCGGCAAAATCCAGGCTTTGATTGAGATCCTCTTGCGTTGATGCCCGCGAAAAGAAACGGGCCTTTGCTGCTACATGAAAAGTGGTCAGGGCATCGAGTTTGATATGCTCTTCAATCTGCATCAAACAAAGCTAAAGGCAGCGGTACACAATTCCGGTCAAACCGTCTAAAAAGATTCTGCTTATTCAATTATTTTATTATTTTGTACGGATTAATTAACTGACTGCCAATGAAAAACCTCTTCGCTGGGCTGTTCGTAAGCCTTTTTTTTTGCGCCACAGTAAAGGCACAAAACTTTGAGCCTATTAATTCCGGCGCCCTCATTTCAAAAGGGATCAAGCTGCACGATGAAAAGAAGTATAAGGATGCTATCGGGCTTTACCGCCAGGTAGCCCAGAATGACACGAATTATACCCTCGCGTTATATGAAATGGCCTACAGCCTTTCCGCAGACAGCAATTTTACGGATGCCATTGCAGCCTGCAGGGAAGGTCTGGCCCAGGACAATAAGAACTACGAGATGGAATTCATGTTGCTCCACGGCAACATCGTGGACGACCTGGGAAAAACGGATGAAGCGATCAGGATCTACGATTCCGCACTTTTAAAATACCCGAACGCTCCCAACGTGCTGCTCAATAAATCTGTTTCCCTGATACGGGCAGAAAAGATC
Organism: Flavisolibacter sp.; assembly: GCA_035555175.1. Taxonomy (GTDB): domain Bacteria; phylum Bacteroidota; class Bacteroidia; order Chitinophagales; family Chitinophagaceae; genus Flavisolibacter. Next base: position 2,162 of record DATMHB010000385.1, read on the forward strand.
GATGCAGCCGAGGCGATACTGAAAGAGATGCTCATCAGAAATCCTTTCTATGCAAGCGCCCATTACAAGCTGGGTCAGTGCGAACTCAAAAAAGGACAGGTAGTGCCGGCCATGATGTGCTTCTATACTTATCTGATCAACAGTCCCGGAGGAACCTACTCTTCCCCGGTCATCAATCAGCTCGGTAGCCTTGCAAAAGGTTCTGACGATCTTACTTCAGCCATTGAGAAAAGGACAGAACAACCACTCGACAATTTCGCGCAGGTGGAGCAGATCCTCCTCTCACGCATCGCGCTGGATAAAAATTATAAACTGCTTACCGGCCTTGATGATCCCATTACGCGCCAGTTGCAGGTGATGATGGAAAAACTCCGGTACGACAGCAAAAGCGAAGACTTCTTCATGCAATATTATGTGCCATACATAAAGGACATCTTCGAAAAAAAATTATTCGAGCCGGCGGTTTATCACGCATTTTCCGATGTAAATCTTGAGATCATCCAGCGGTATGTTAAGAAGAACTCGAAGGAGATCAATGAGGCCCTCCAGGTGATAGCCTCCAACCTCCAAACCATCGGCACGACCCGTGAACTCAACTACAACAAGAGAAAAACACTCGCGCCGATCTACCATTTCGATGACGCTGTCCTTTACGGCAAGGGAAGTTTAGTGGATGACAAAGCAACTGGCAACTGGGAATTTTATTATAAGACCGGCAACTTAAGATCGAAAGGAAGCTATACGGCTGCCGGAAAGAAAAATGGGAAATGGACCTATTATTATGAAGATGGTACCCTTAGTGGTGTGGATAACTGGATTGACGGCGAACAGCAGGGTGAGGATCTTGTATACAACAGGCATGGCATACTTCTTACAAAAGCCAATTATTTGAATGGAAAATTGAATGGGCCAAAGACCAGCTATTTCGGGATCGGTCAAACTTATTCCATTGCGGATTATAAAGACGGAAAGGAAACCGGAAAGTATATTGAATTCTACGGCAGCGGCAGGAAAAAAATCGAGGCTGAAACTGCCGACGATCAATTACAGGGATCGTATAAAAGCTATTATACCAATGGCCAGCTCGAAGTAACCACTACTTATGAGAAGGGAAAGCTACATGGTTCATACAAGAGCTATCATGATAATGGGAAACCGTTGTTCGAAGGAAATTATAAGAACGGGGATCTGGACGGACCAACGATGTCCTATCATTCAAATGGAGAGCTTTCGAGAAAGGTGAGTTATATCAATGGTCAACCCGAAGGCGAGCAGATAGAAAACAATGATGAAGGTGTGATTACACAAAAACTGACCTTTAAGAAAGGAAAGACCGATGGGCTGGCCCAATACTTTGACGATGACGGCAAACTGTATTCCACTTTTCTCTTTGACAATGACCGTCTCAAAGAGGCCAGATATTTTGATAAGGAGGGAAAACTGATCAGTGTATCCGAAAGAAAAAATAAAAAAATAGAGCTCACAAATTTCAACGCAGAAGGCTTCAAGACCGCCATTGAAGTATACAACGACCAGGGACAAAAGCAGGGCACAGACACGCTGTTTTACACATCCGGAAAAATAAAAGAGATCAACTCCTATAAAGATGGAATGCTGGAAGGAACTACAATTGGATATTTTCCCAATGGCGCCAAAGAATATGAGATCTCTTTTGAAAAGGACAAGAAG
>DATMHB010000386.1:0-5094 GCA_035555175.1 Flavisolibacter sp.
ACGGTGCTGCCAAACCATTCTACGTTCCAGTTCACGATTTCCAGCGTAGTAGCAGGGTCGATGCTTGTTCCTTTCAAGTTCAACGTGGCTGCGAGGCCGGAAGTAGAAACATTGACGGTGCCTGTAAAATTCTGACCTTGCTGATCGGGTGAAAAGCGAACGGTAACTGTTTCAGCATTATTGTTTGCCTCTTCCGCAGCGAACAGAATGGATGAACTAAAAGTCGATCCATCCTTCGACAACAGAAACCCGCTTGACGCAGACAACGTAATATCACCGGTGATATCATTTCCTGTAACCGTAAATGTTTTGTCTGCGCTGCTTCCATTGGCTACAAAACCGAATTGTAAATCGTTTGTATTGAGCGTAAGCGCCGGGGGCGGAGGGGTCATCGAGTTATCGAGGCGGATATCATCAACGGTCCACCGTGCACCATCGTCATCCGACGAAGTATAAACAAAAGCAAAATGCACGTTTGCCTGACGGAAGGCTGCAAGGTTGATGTTGGAAGAAAGCGTCCATATATTCGATGTCTGCGACGGAAACTTTCCATTGATATCAGTCCACGTGGCCAGTGCCGGATCTCCGCCAGTATAGTCTGTTGAAATCTTCAATTGCAGTGGAAGCCCATTAAATGCAGTTCTGCTCCAGAATGAAAGAAGCGGATAAGTTGTGCCTGTAAGATCAATTGATGGAGAGATCAGCCAGTCTACATTGGGCACGTTGGTGCCACCTGCGAATCCATTGATCTGAATGCCATATGGGAATGGTGCAGTGCCGGCCGCATTCGACGGGTCCCTTCCAAATGTGGTACAGCCCCACACGATATCGCCCGTCTGGCTGTATTGTGTAAAGCCATCGGCGAGAGATGAAGAACAGGTTTGGAAAGCAGCGTCATAATATAGAGTGCCTGTAGTAAACGTCCATGTCGAATTGCCCGCAATACCGGCGAAAGCATTACCTGAAAGGTCGCTGACAATGCCATGCTCTGCTTCAACATAAAAACTGGTATTGGACGGAAGCGCAGAAAGAGGGAATGTGAGCGAATTGCCCGAAACAGTGCCGGAAGCCACATCGAGCGTTCTGAAGATGCTGTTATCCGATGCACGTTTGATAAAGATATTTCCTGATCCCAACTGAACCGCTTCGTCAAATGTGATGGTAGCAGCTCCATTGGCAGCAACATCTGTTGCATTATTGGCAGGAGAAACTGCGGCGATCAAAGGAGCTGTAAGATCAACGGGGTTCGCCTCGATGGTAAAATCATCAATGGCAAGACCATCGTCCGCTCCATTATGATCAATGTCTTCCCAACGGATCATGAACTCAAGATCGGGCGCAATGTTCAATCCCGTAATGGTATAGCTGATGTCGGTGTAATTAGGAATGTCGTTACCGACCAGCGCCCCCGCGGTAGTATTAGAAACAGGAGAACTAAAACTTAGATTGGATTGATTGATCCAGGTGCCCGATGTTATTGAAGCAGGGCTGCCCGTTTGATAAGCAAAGTTGACAACCTGTGCTGTGCCTGTACCTCCATTCCTCCACTGTTCCGCGCGGTAAGTGATCTTCAGTCTTGTGATAATGTTACCCGAATTGTTTTTGAACCTCGCTCCATAATAAACGGTCCCTGTGCTTCCGGAACCGACGCTGCCAAGGGCCCTTTCGCTCGACGTTCCCGTTCCGAAGCTGTATAATGCGCCTGCATTGCTAGCACCTGCCCCGGCATTATAGACCGTTCTGCTTGCATACCATCCGGGAATGGTAGCATTATCGGTCCAGGGTAATCCCGTGCCGCTGGTCGCGAGTGTATCGAACCGTTGCGTGTAACTCGAGGTCAGCGATATAAAAGGATTAACATCATTGTCTGTCAAATTGATGGTGGCTGAACCGGAGGCGGTGTATCCTGCAGTGGCGCCGGTGAGCGTGATCGTGATCGTTTCTGTTGGTTCAATTATATGATCATCTAATACTTTAATGGGGATAGTGAAGCCTGTGCTTCCTTCAGGTACGGTTGCACTTCCGTTCAAAGGATCGGTAAAGTCGGCGTTGACATTTGCCGAACCACTGAGACTGTAATTTACAACTACACCACCGGCAGGTGCCGGTGCCGATAAAGACAGTGTGAATGCTCCATCGGTAGCAGGCTCGGATAAATTCGAGCCTGGAGAAACGGCGATGGTGTTGCTGCTTCCGGCGGCGGTTATTGTAAGATTGTCAATGCTGATCTTGGGCCTGGAGCCGGTTGTGCCTCCTGTACCATTGTGATAATAAAAGCGCAGTCTTGCGGTGGAACTGTTGTTAAATGCAGCGGGAAGATTAACGAGACTTACACTGCCTGAAGCTGCTACGTTATTAGTAAAGTTGAGGACCTGGGCCGCAGTGAGCTCGGTAAATGTTGTACCGTTGGTGCTGTAATAAACCCTCATCGAACCATTCCTGTTGCCGGTGGAATTAAATACGGTGGCCCAGTCAAAACTCAACGTGCCTGCATTGACACCGGTAAAATCCATAAAGAAATCAACTGCAACAGCTGTGCTATTGTCGGCGGTGCCTGTGGACAGCAGTACCAGGTTGCCTGTACCTTTCTGTACGCCGCCGCTGCTTCCTGTGGAAAAAGTAGCAGTGGATGTGGTCGTTTTCACGCCATCGGGAATGGCTCCGGTAGTGTTGACGGCAACAGCCCCAAAGTGATTAGCGCCCGTGCCGGATGTAAATCCGGGAGACCAGTTGCTGATGTCGGAGAAATTTTCAGTGTACGATAAACCAGGCTGGCTGGCAATGGGAACTGGTGTTTGAGAAAAACAAAGAAAAAAAGATCCAATGGAAAAAAGGATCGCGTAGAACTTTTTCATGCGGTGACTTTGTGTGTTTGTGGTGGCAATTCAAAAGGACAGGCTGGGCGGCCATTACGTAGGAGCGGATAGAAGTGGGACGAAGATAGCAGGAAACCCTTCGCGGCAAAATCCCGATCCATTAATAAATTGTAATGTGGATAAATCGGGAAAATGCCCGCCTACGCAAGGCTTCGGCGGACAGAGCCCGCCTATGCGAGGCCTTCGGCGGATAGAGCCCGGCTACCCGGAAGCTTCGGCGAACAGCCATCTGCCCCAAGGCTTGGACCGACGATGCGAAAAGCGAGGGAAAAACTCAGTGCGAAACAGAGACCGCCTTCAACAAAGGCTTCGGCGGACAAAGCGCAGAGCGAGAGCGAGGGGATATAGTAAGCCCAATGCGTTAGGTAGTTGGCCTTTTACCTTTTTTATCATGTGCCCCGTACATGCGGGGGGCTTTGCGCTAAACCTTCTGTTGCAAGAAAAAGACCGAGCGGCAAACACATAATGTTTCTTAAATCAGGATAAATGCCTCCCGGGTCGCCATTCAACATTTATAGTAAATTACCGCAGCCGGTCCATGCTTTTAATCAGCTTCTCATCTTTCCAAACGCCCCTCGCTGCGAGGATGTAACAGGCCAGGATGGCAAAATAGAAAATGCACCAGAGGGCTATGCTGCCTCCCGAAAAATTCGCCACCTCCAAAAAGTACATGATCAGCAGGATCACTGATAGAAAGATGCCGAGGTAGCAAAGTTTGAGCTGGAGCTTGCGGTTGTCAAACAAAAATATGTTCACGAAGGCGAGGGCGCCTGTGACCACAGTAATGATACTGAGCCACACCGTGGTCCTTGCATTCAGTTCAACGGACGTGGGTATTGCATCTTTTAACCAGTCGCCTGTATAGAAAGGAAAGCGAAAAGTAATTGCCGCAAACACGGCAGCCAATAGTAGCCATACTGTTTGAATTCTTTGAAGCATATTTATTTTTTTATCCGAGTTCGTGGTATAAAGGAAATTGTTTCATGAACTGGTGCACATCATTTGCCACGCTGCTCACTATGTTTTCATCATCGATCTTCATCAGCACGCGGTCAACAAAGTCGACAACGGTTTGCATGTGTTCTTCTTTCATTCCTCTCGAGGTGATGGCAGGAACACCAATGCGGATGCCAGAAGTAACGAATGGACTTTTATCATCAAACGGCACTGCGTTCTTGTTGAGCGTAATATGTGCGCGATCGAGTGTTTCCTGGGCTTTTTTGCCTGTGATATTTTTGTTTCTCAGGTCGATCAGCATGAGATGGTTGTCGGTTCCTCCGCTGATGATATTGTAGTCTTTCGCAATAAGGGCCTTTGCCATCGCCTGTGCGTTGGCCTTCATTTGTTTTGCATAGCCGGTAAATTCGTCACTGAGGATCTCTCCAAATGATATCGCTTTTGCTGCGATCACATGCTCCAGCGGACCGCCCTGTATCCCGGGGAAAACCGCCATATCCAACAGATGGCTCATCATGCGGATATTGCCCTTAGGGTCTTTGAGCCCGAAAGGATTTTCAAAATCCCTGCCCATTAAAATGATCCCGCCTCTTGGTCCGCGCAGGGTCTTATGCGTGGTGGAAGTAACAAAATGACAATATTCGAAAGGAGAACGCAATAATCCTTTTGCAATCAGGCCGGCAGGATGCGCGATGTCGGCCATTACAAAAGCGCCCACTTCATCCGCCACGTTCCTTATGCGGGCGTAATCCCAATCACGGCTGTAGGCAGAGGCACCACAAATGATCAGCTGTGGTTTTTCTTTTCTTGCTACCTCCTCCATTTGTTCATAATTCACAAGGCCTGTTTCCTTATTTACGCCGTAGAAGAAGGGCTGATATAATTTACCGCTGAAATTGACGGGTGATCCGTGTGTGAGGTGTCCACCCATGCTCAGGTCCAGTCCAAGGATCTTATCTCCAGGCTTTAGCACAGCCAGCAATACCGAAGCATTTGCCTGGGCCCCGCTGTGCGGCTGAACATTCGCATACGCACAATTGAAAATCTGCTTGAGCCGGTCGATCGCCAATTGTTCAGTTTCGTCCACAAATTCGCAGCCTCCATAATACCTTCTACCCGGATAGCCTTCTGCATATTTATTGGTCATTACATTGCCCATGGCCTGCATGACCTGCAGCGAGGTAAAGTTTTCCGAAGCGATGAGTTCAATTCCCTGTCTCTGGCGTTGCAGTTCTTTTTGAATGATGTCAAATACCTGTTT
>DATMHB010000387.1:0-4995 GCA_035555175.1 Flavisolibacter sp.
CGGAAAGATATAGAGTATATTTCAAATTGAATTTTATAAAACGGGAACGGCATCCCAATTTTTAACCTGTGAGCAAAAGGCAAGTGGTGCATTCCGCTTGCCTTGTTTTTTTTGTTGTTTTTCCTTGTCACGGATAGTGAAGTTTAAACAAGGGTACTATAGGGAAAATTGTTTTATCATCTGTACGTTACTACCTCATTTTTTTCATTTCCACAAACGGTCCATACTTGTGCTGCTGCTCGGAAAATCCATCGGTATAAGGACCGAATGGATAGTCGAACGGCTTTTTATTCATTGCGGGGTAGTCGTAAGAGAAAAATTTCACTGGGCGCTGTTGCGAATTGATGAAGGCAGCCGCGTCCCATGCCTGCTCATCGGTAAGCACGGGATCTTTCCACGTAGTACCCTGCGGCATGTTGTTTTTTATGAAGCCGGCCAGCATTGAAAGACGATACATACCTGCACTTACATTATAACTTTGTTCGCCCCAGAGCGGCGGATAGGTATAGCCCGTGCGTTCACCATTCTGCAAGCCCTCTCCATTACTGCCATGGCAGCGCTGGCAATAATTTACGTAAACGATTTTTCCTTTGGCAGGATCAGCGGGCCTCTGTAAAAAAGGAAGCACTTCTGTGCCCGCACCCAGCGGCTTAATGCCCCTTGGCACGTCTTTTCCCACCCAATTGATGTATGCCACCATCGCCTTCATTTCGGTGCCGGCACTGTCAACCGCTTTTCCATTCATGCTTCTTTTCAAACATTCATTGATGCGGAATGTTATCGATTCTACACGACCGCTCCGTTCGCGGTAGCGGGGATAGCTGCTGAATGCTGCAGAAAATGGATTTCCGAAATTCTGCATCCCTGCTTCGAGATGGCAGTTCTGACAGTTCATGGAATTGGAACAGTGCGCAACAATTCCTTCGGGTCCAAGATACCGGGAGGTATTTGCGATGAGTTCTCTGCCATACCGGATGAGGTCTCCATTGGAGTCGGATGGGATCTCATTAGCGGATGGCGGCACCCATTCTTCGTTTTCCCTGTAAAGATTTTTTTCGGGGAAGGCTTTGACCAGCGAAGTGCTTGCATGAGGCAAAAGACTGGTCACCATCATGATGAGGATGATGATTCCAAGACAAACCGGACACCAGGTGGATTCGAGGAAGCGCATGGTGAGCCTTTTCCTAATTTACAAATTACCCGGGGCCTCAGGAAAAAAATTTAGATGATCTGAATTTTGAAATAAGCGTACACTTATTTTTGACTGAAAAAGATCCAATTGCTGCAAACCTGTTACCAGAAAGATTTACTCGAAGCCGGCTGCGACGAAGCGGGCCGTGGATGCCTGGCAGGTCCTGTGTTTGCCGCAGCTGTCATTCTCCCTAAAGATTTTTATCATCCCTTTCTCAACGACTCCAAGCAATTGACCGAAGAGCAGCGCTACGAGCTGCGACCGGTTATTGAACAAAAGGCGATCTCATTTGCCGTTGCCAGTCTTTGCAACAAGCAGATCGACAAGATCAATATTTTATGGGCTGCGATCAAGAGCATGCATATAGCCATCAAACAACTGACTCCGCAGCCTGAACTTCTGCTGATCGATGGAAACCGATTCAAGCGGTATAAAAAAATTCCACACCAGTGCATCGTGCAGGGCGATGGATTATTTGCTTCTATCGCCGCTGCGAGCGTACTCGCGAAGACTTACCGCGATGACTACATGAAGCAGCTCCATCGCAAATTCCCAAAATATAATTGGGCGCAGAACAAGGGGTATGCTACCCGCGAGCACCAGGTTGCCCTGGATCAGTACGGTCCCTGCAAATACCATCGCAACTCATTCAGACTCAGTTACAGCGAGCCTATTGCTGAGCCGCAATTAATGGATTAATTAAACCCGTGCAGCGTTTTGGGGTCTTAATGCTGTCTTTTTCATGTGCTGCATTTTTTTAAATGATCTGCCGTAAAAGAATGGTTGAAGGTTAACAAGCATCCCGTTTCCGGGGTGCTTTTTTTGTGACAAGACCTCAAAAGTCAAAATTCAAAGCGCTTAAAGCTGAACGATAGTTTTGCCCTAAATCTTCAAGTCTGTTTAAGAGCATAAGACTTCATATCTACCGACAGAGCGGTAACTCGTTCTTCAGGACACCACTTTTGATTTTTGACTTTTGAATTATTCCGTCCAATCCCCCGCTCCTTCTCGCACCAACTCCGGCTCCGCCTTCGTAAAATCAATCACGGTAGAAGGCACCATGCCACCGATGCCGCCATCGATCACTACATCTACCAGCTTTTCAAACCTTTCGTGAATGACCTCGGGATCGGTATAGTCTTCAACATGATCGCCGGGCAGGGTGGCGCTGAGAATCGGATTGCCCAGTTCCTTTACAATGCACCGCGCGATCTTATTATCAGGCACGCGAATGCCCACCGTATCTTTTTTTGTTTTCAGGATCTTCGGAACTTCCTTGCTTGCTTCCAGAATAAATGTATAAGGACCGGGAAGATACTGTTTGAGCGTTCTATACACCGGCGTCGATAATTGCTTTGCATACTGACTGAGATCGCTGAGGTCGTAGCATACAAATGAAAGATTCGCCTTCGCAGGCTGCACATTCTTTATCTGGCAGATACGCTCGATCGCCCTGTGCTGGAAAATATCACAACCCAGACCATAAATAGTGTCGGTCGGATAAACGATGATCCCGCCACTTCTGAGGATGTCGACCACCTGATTGATGAGCCGCTGTTGCGGGTCTACCGGATGAATATGAATGAGCATAGAAGGATTTAATTTAGGCTTAACAAAGCGTCAACCGAAAACTTCATTACATTAGGCTTGCGTTTACCTTTGCAAAAATCGTTCACACATGCAGCTGCAAGTTATTCCTGAGTTTGAGAATGTCGATCCGCGCGTGTTCAGGGAGGACTTTTATAGCCCGCAAAAGCCTGTTGTTATCAAGAACCTCGCGAAGCACTGGCCCGCTTATGCAAAATGGAACTGGGATTATTTCAAGGAGCGTGTTGGACACAAGAAGGTAGGATTATACAACAACACAAAGAGCGATGCCTACACACCCATCAACACGGCCGACGATTATAAAACCTTTGGTGAATACATCGACATGATCCGCGGGGGTCCCAGCGGATGGAGGATCTTCCTCTTCAATATCTTCGATCACGCCCCAGAGCTCGTACAGGACTTCTACTGGCCCGAAGACTTGATGAAGGGCTTTATGAAAAAGTTTCCCATGCTTTTTGTCGGCGGCGCCAGCTCCATAACGCACATGCATTTCGACATCGACCTTTCTCATATTCTGCACACCCAGTTTGCCGGAAGGAAAAGAGTATTGCTTTTTCCCTTCAGTGAGCAGCATAAATTATATCGCAAGCCATGGGAAGTGCTGAGCATGGCGGATTTCTCGAACTATTATTCTTCCGGCAGCAAACTTGATTACCAACAGTTCCCTGCACTGAAATATGCGAAAGGCTACGAGGCGGTCCTTGACCATGGCGATACCCTCTTCATGCCTGCCGGATACTGGCATCATATGGAATACCTTGATAGCGGATTTGCAATGAGTCTACGTGCATTGCAGCCTTCGTTGGGCGGAAAACTAAAAGGTGCCTGGAATCTGTTTGGCATGCGCAGCATTGATACGGTCATGAAAAAAACTGCACCCAGGTGGTGGTACGAGAACAAGAAGAAAAAAATATTTGAAAACGCAGACCGCGAGCTGACAAGGGTTGGGTAAACATCTTCCCGCTTCTTCATCAACGGTTTCCGGTTGTTCCTAGGCGATAGTCCATACTTCATTTCCGCGCAGCAGCCTGTCGAGGTCTGCAGGCTTTTTCTCTTTTGCGATCTCTATCTGCTGCTTCATCATGTCCTCATAAGTAGGGCGCACAGCCTGGTAGAATACACCGAAAGGTCTCGGTAAATGGTTGGCCGCTTTTGGATCGTCGAACATCCTTGTCAGGATCTGCGCCTTGTAAATGTCATTCTCATCGTGCACCCAAAGATCGCTCGTGCTGAATCCTTCATTCAGGTCAACCACCACGGGGTTGAATCCGTCAAGTCGGATCCCTTTGTTCCTTGTGGCTCCGAAAACCAGTGGCTGTCCGCTTTCGAGGAAAAGGGCTTCGTCCGCCTTTGTGGCCTTTTCCGTGAACACTTCAAAGGCACCATCGTTGAAGATGTTGCAATTTTGATAGATCTCCAGAAAAGAGGCGCCGTGGTGTGCGTTGGCCCGCACCAGCATGCTCTGTAAGTGCTTTGGGTCGCGGTCCATGCTGCGTGCAACAAAGGTTGCATCCGCACCAAGTGCAAGCGCCAGAGGATTGAATGGATGATCAATGCTTCCGAACGGCGTGGATTTCGTGATCTTGTTTTCTTCCGACGTTGGGGAATACTGGCCTTTTGTAAGACCATAGATCTGGTTATTGAACAGAAGAACATTCACATTGAAATTCCTTCGCAGTAAATGGATCATGTGATTACCACCAATGCTTAAACCATCACCATCACCTGTCACGATCCATACGCTCAGGTCCGGCCTCGATGCTTTCAGTCCGCTTGCAATGGCAGTGGCACGTCCATGGATGGAGTGCATACCATACACATTCATATAATAAGGGAACCTCGAGGAACATCCGATGCCGGAAATGATGGCAATGTTCTCACGGGGAATGCCAAGCGTTGGCATTACTTTCTGCACTTGTGCAAGGATCGAATAGTCTCCGCACCCCGGGCACCAGCGTACTTCCTGGTCCGTGGCAAAATCTTTTGCGGTAAGGGTGGGGTTATTTGTCGTTACTGTTTCCATTTTTCAGAATATCGAAGAGCTGCTGATGATAAAAGATAGGAAGAAAAAACCACCTGCCATTTTGTTCAGCCAGCTTTTTATTTTTGATTATTATGTTTTTTTAAATGTCATTGGACTGCCTAAGCCGGGCCGCAAAGGAACGATGAATCCATCCGCGCCACGACGACAT
>DATMHB010000388.1:0-9972 GCA_035555175.1 Flavisolibacter sp.
ACCAATGCTTTCCCCTGGGTGAAGAATGCAGGAAGCAGCAGCAGCGATGCCGCACTTGGTATTGCTGTGCGCACTGGCGGCATGTTATATGTTTCGGGAAGGTACCAGGGAACCGCAAGCTTTCCCACAGGCGCAGCGCCACTAACAACCACCTCTGCCGGCTTTGATGATATTTACCTGCTCAAAGTTGATCCCGCATCGGGCAATGCATCATTTCTTGCAACCGGCGCAAGCGCTCCCGGTGGTGACTTCGGTTTCGGTGTTGCCACGGCGCCGTCTAATAAAGTGTGGCTCACCGGAAGTTTTTTTACTGGTCCTATTACCCTTGCACCCGTCGGAATCACGTTTCCTTCCAGTGGTGATGATGATGTACTATTAGCAAGACTTAATGATCCGCCAGCGCCTCCGCCAACAGTATTTTATTCCAAATCTTCGGGCGAGCTTCAGAACCTCGCTACTTGGGGCAGCAACGCTGACGGAAGCGGAACCAACCCTTCCGATTTTGGCGCGGGAAAAACCTTTAACCTCGCCAACAGGGCTGGTGTTTATACTATGACCGCGGATTGGACAGTGGGCGGGATCATAAATAATCCGGCGGGAAGTGAACTTCAAATCAGTGGATTTACTTTATCTGAAGCAGCCATGAGTGGAACTGGAACGCTGACAGGATCACCAACGTCGAGCCTGATCATAACGGGAACAACCGGCGGTGATGCAGGAACACTCAGCTTCACGCCCGGTGGACAAACCCTCAAGAATTTTATGCTCGACCGCACCGGCGCTGGCGCATCCGCTACACTCTCAAGCCCGCTCGAAATTTACAATTCGGTTGGTGCTGATAATGGCACCTTCCATACGGCGGATATGCTTACGTTGAACAGCGATGCTTTCAATACAGCACGCGTATTGCCATTGCCTTCGGTTACTTCTATTTCAGACAAGGTAACGGTAGAACGTTACATACCTGCGCGCAGGGCATGGCGAATTCTTTCTTCAACTGTATGGGGCGGTGTTACCATCAATCAGGCATGGCAGGAAGGCACAACCAATGTATCTCCGAACCCAAATCCATTCCCTGGCTTTGGTACGCATATCACAGGAGGACCAATATTTGGTTCAGCAGCGAATGGCTTCGATCAGAATCCGGGCGCAGCTTCATCCATTAAATCTTACAATAGCACGCTGGATTCATGGAAGGATCTGCCGAATACGAACGCAACTCCGGTGGGACTTCAGGCTTACATGATCTTTATCAGGGGCGATCGTGGTATCGCACTCGGTCCAAACAGTGTGCCGCCAACGCCGACCACACTTCGTGCTAAAGGCCCCATCTGGATCGGCGATTATACACAGACGGTAAATGCAACAGGATTTACCGCGGTGCCCAATCCATTTGCATCGCCTGTTGATTTTGCAACGATGCCAAAATCAAATGTGCAGAATAGTGTATGGCTCTGGGATCCGAAGATGGGTGGTGCCAATGGTGTAGGTGCTTATGTGAATGTGAGCTTTAACGGAACCGGTTGGGATGTAACACCTGCTTCAGTGAGCCCGGAAAGCCAGATCATTCAGAATGGACAGGGCTTCCTGGTAAAGACAATTGCACCGGCACCGGGCATGCTCATCATCAGGGAAGCAGATAAATCGCCAACGCCAAATATGGATGTATTCAGAACGGCGCGCAATTCCTCAAGCCTGCGTATCAATCTGCAGGCAGTGAATGGAGATGGTTCTACCGCACTACTCGATGAAGTGTTCTCTTCCTATAGCGGTTATTTCTCTTCAAAGGTTGACCAGATGGACGCATCGAAGATGCCGAACGTAGAAGAGAACCTGGCCATATTGAATGGCAACGAACTGTTGATGGTGGAAAGAAGGAAGCAGCCCGCTGAGAACGATGAGATCGCACTCAAGCTGTGGAATACACACCAAAAGGATTATGTGCTCGAATTTACGCCTGATCATTTGTCGACAGCATTGCCTGCGTGGGTGATCGACAGCTATCTGCAAACAGCAACAGCAATTCCGCTCGATAAAGTTTCCAACATTCATTTTAGCATCAATACTGATGCCGCATCGGCTGCTGCCGACAGATTCAGGATCGTGTTCTCGACGAAGAAACCGGAGATGACAAAAGACCTCATCACAGGCAACTTCATTCGCGTATATCCGAATCCACTCGAGGGAAGAATGATCCGCGTTGAATTCAGGAACACCATAAAGGGAAGTTATCAGCTGCAGGTGGTGAACAGTCTTGGGCAGGTGGTATTCAGAAAAACGCTGCAGTATAACGGAGGCAATGAAGTGCAGCAGGTGCCTTTGGGCAAGAAATTATCTAAGGGTGTTTACCAGCTGCTGATCAAGAGCGATGCGACGAAGAGCACAACCAATATTTTGATCGACTGATAAAAGAGTAATTTAAAACTAGAACAATATGAAAATTAGATCCTGGCTTCCTACCCGCCTCATTATGTGCGCTGTAATGTGCTTACCCACCATCCTTGTATTTGCTCAGGGTGATCCCGGTGGCGATCCCGATCCTGCTCCGAACGGCGATGTGCCTTTCGATGGAGGCATCACGCTGCTCGTGGCCGCCGGTATTGGCTACGCCGCGAAGAAAGGCTATGATAAAAGGAAAAGAAAGAAAGCAGCAGAAGAAAAAACTGTCCTGTAAAAAACAATTTTAAAACCAATTATAAAGCCGGTGACCCAACAGGGGGTCCCGGCTTTTTTGAAATGGTTTCCAGCGCGTGCAGGAAAAACACTGAGCTTGCGTCTGCCGCTCGATCTCGCTCTGTTTCTCGCTCTGCCCTTTGCTCTCTTATTATCAGGTTCCGGTGCGGAGTTTATACCCGTTATGGTATTCCTTCATCAGGTATTCTTTGTTGACGTCCTTGTCTGTAAAGGCATGTCTCTTATCGTCCCATTCCAACTTTTTCCCGCTCCTGTAAGCGATGTTTCCCATTTGTGCTATGGTGGCAACATGCGCGCCCGCTTGAATGGAGCAGTGGAGCTCTTGCAACTTCCTTGACTTGCACACACCGATAAAATTCTCCATGTGCAATTGCAATCCATTGTCCACGGGTTTCGCCAACGCTTTACTCACTTTATTCTTGCTCTGCGATTCTTCTATTACTTCCCACCCATTTCTATTGAGGATGAGCGTCGCATTATTCCCAATGTACGCAATGCCATGATCGCGATTATAAGAACCGTTGTCGATGCCCATGGCCGAGTCCCATACCATATTGAACCCATCGAATTCGTAGAGTGTTGTAAGTGTGTCGGGTGTTTCTTCGTAGAGGTCGGGATAGGCAAATCGCCCGCCCAGGGCAGAAACAGATTTCGGTACAGGCGATCCCATGCCGAGAAGGCCATAGTCGAGCAAGTGCACGCCCCAGTCCGTCATGAGTCCGCCTGCATAATCCCAGAACCAGCGAAAATTAAAATGAAATCTGCTACTATTGAAAGGCCGCATCACGGCAGGGCCCAGCCATTTCGCATAGTCGACACCGGGAGGTGGCGCAGAATCCGGCACCACCGGACCTGGTTTCATCCATCCCTGGTAACACCACACCTTTACCGTTCTTATATTGCCAAGCTTCCCGCTTTGAACAAAATCAACCGCATCCCTGAAGTGTTGCTGGCTGCGTTGCCACTGGCCCGCCTGGACAGCTCTTCCATAGCGTTGCTGCGCTGCGACCATGGCCTGGCATTCACCAATAGAATTACCAACCGGCTTTTCAACGTAAACATCCTTTCCTGCCGCACAGGCTTCCGTCATGATGAGGGCGTGCCAGTGGTCGGGTGTGCCAATGATAACCGCGTCTACGTCTTTGCGATCGAGCACTTGCCGGTAATCGTTATAGGTTTTCACTTTTGATGCATCGACGTTCATCTTTGCCAGATCCCCCATTCTCCTGTCGAGCACGGACCTGTCCACATCGCAAAGAGCAACAAGGTTTACACCCGGAACTTTTAGCGCTGCGGAGAGATCGGCCCATCCCATTCCGTTAATGCCGATTGCGGCAATGTTGAACTGATCGGCCGGCATAATCGAATTCTTAAAAATGGCAAACGCCCTATTGTTGACTGCTGCTGCTACGATTCCGCCACCAAGAACGGTGGCTGACTGTCGGACAAAATTCCTGCGGGAAGTCATGGCTTTGAATTTAGAAGTGATCGAAACGAATAGCGGATGGTCACTTGAATATACTGCGTTCTATTTGGAAACATATTGAAAATTCTTCCTGCCGTTCTGCACTTCAATCTTCGTGATGTCACGGAGGGGAATCGTTGCAGTAACTGATTCCAGGAATCGTGACCGAACGCCCTTTACCGTACTATCACCAACAAAAACGCGATCGAAATAAAAGATGGTTTTCTTTCCCCGATGCGTGATCCGCATTTCAATAGAAGGGCCATTCATCAACTCAGCAGGCCTGCCATTTTTATCGAGGCACTTGATGACGGTGATCGGGTTTGCCTTATACCTGTAAACATCGCCAACAGGTCCCTTCATCACCACATCAACCAGCTGGCTGGAATCTATTCCCGCGAACTGGTCTTTCAGTCCCTGCGTGGACATGTAATACGTTTTGCACGAACTAAGGCCGATAGTACAAAGGACAAGTGCGGGGAAGTGTAATTTGGTCATAGTGGCAAGATAGAGAATTCAAAGGCTTAAAACACCCCCGCCCCGGCGGGGCTACTATCCCTCGCTCTCGCTCTGTTTCTCGCTCTGACCCTTGCTCTCCGCTTATCTAAAAGCGAGAGGAGGAGACACGAGGCGGACCCGGAAAAGAAATATCCTGCGTTTAAGAAGGCACTGCAAAAGAGAGGACCGCGAGATACGCTATAAGATGGAAGGCTTTATTTTTTTATAGAGGATAACAGATTTGATCTCCCTATCCCACACAAGCCAGTCCTTATTGAGCTCGTACCAGGAAGTCCAGGCATTCAGGTCATTTCTGGTGGGATGGAACTGGCCATAATACTTTCCCGCAGATTCAGAGGCAACACCTGTAAGCTCGGTGAAGAAGCGAATGGCCTCACTGATCTTTTGAAGGGAGCTGTCTTTTTTATCCAGGTAATTGCTGATGACCGTAAGATTCGATCGAACTACTTTCGAAACGGTTGAGTCCTGCTGTTGTGCAAGAGCACCACCTCCAAATAGCAGCCAGAAAAAGCAGAATAGAATTTTCATAGGAAATGTTTTGCGGACTGCGTACAAAATAAAGATTTTCTTTTTCTTGTTCTAAGCTTTTTTCAGGAGGCCCGTGCTTTTACTTGGTATTCTTATCAGTCTGCGACCCCATCTCCAACGTTCACGAAAGGATCAGCAATACTTTTCCATTTGTTTCCTTCACTTCGTATGTTTTGATCCCTTTCTTCGAAGGTCCTGACTTCAATTGTCCATCAATAACGGAGAACTGCGATCCATGCCAGGGACAAGTAACCATATTGCAGCTGATGGTGCCACCGGCCAAAGAGCCGCCTTTGTGCGGACAATGGTCATCAAAAGCTTTATAGCCTTCTTCTGTTTTCGCGAGCACGATCCTTTTCGATTTCAAATGAAGAAGCTTCATTCCGTTCATTTTTATTTCATCGGCATTAGCCACTTCAATGCTGCCACGGTCGGTATCGAAATAAGCTTCATTCCATTTGCCGGCATTGGCATACCGGTGATCAACACCGATCTGGTTGCGGTACACCAGCGTACCACCCAGCCACCCGGCAATGCTCATGAGGATCAGGCCTGCAATCTCAATGGTGAGCAGGATGGTATGATTGAGATCGGCCTTTCTTCGATACAGGGCAGCTGACACAAAAATGAGAAGCATGACCGTATTAAGGACCCCATGTTGCGCAGCTCTTTTTTTACCGGAACTATTGGGAGGCACGGTATAAGCAAAGTCAATAAGTCCGGGTAAAGCTGCGAGTACACCCATGGCAATTCCTGCCATGTTCAGGATAGTGGCCGTATACAGCAGGCCGGACCTGTCGAACAGCCATCCTATGGCGTGGGCCACAACGGTTCCGGTAAAAAAAGCAATCGGAAAGGCGATCAGCACCGGGTGGAGCGGATGCGATTTAATGCTTGCTCTGCTTTTCATTTTTTATTCATTTCACATCAAAAAGCTTACCGTGCCACAGGCTGTACAAACGCTTCGGCTGGTGCGCTGTATTTTCAACGGCTTCGTAGTTTCAGATCGGCCCGTGCCCCAAAAGCCGCTGGCATGTTATTGGCAACTCACAGTTATGATCAATTAAATTTTGTAAAATGGATTACGATCAAAAGAATAACGAAGGGCCGACCCCTAACGAGCAGGCCGCACCATCAGGCAATGCCAGCAACCCCGTTTCACACACGGCCGAAGATCTTCCTCCAAAAAAGGATCAGCTGCTGGATGAAAAAGCATCGACCTATTTGCGCGAATCCGGCAATATTGAAGACATGCCCGACGACAATGACCAGGAAGAAATGGACGAGACAATTCAGAGAGGACAGTAGTGGCCAGTGCTTTTCGCGCCGGTCCGGGCTTCGTGCCCCTACTCGAATGGCTGCACAAACGCCTGCCCCTTCTGATGATCCCACAAGGCCTTGAATGCCTCGCTGTTTGCCAGCAGATCTTCAAAACCGCCTTCATCAATGATCCTGCCCTGATCCAATACGTAGATATAATCGAATTGTGGAAGCAGGTGGAGACGATGAATGGAAGAGATAACGGCTTTGTTGGAGAAGGCCCTGAATAATTTTGAATAGATCAGCGCTTCAGTCCTCGGATCAACGGAGCTCGTCGGTTCGTCGAGGAGAATGACACCGCTGTCTTCCGAAGCCAGAATGCCCCTTGCCAGTGCGAGCCGCTGCTTCTGCCCTCCCGACAAATTCACACCTTTTTCTCTGATGTCTGTCCTCAGCCCTTCCGGCAGCTGGGCGATCACATCCATGAACTGGGCACGATCACAAACGTTGAGTATCTCTTCATCGCTGAAGGGCAAACCAAGGGTTACATTATAAGCCACTGTATTCTCGAAGATCTCTGGTTCCTGAGGGAATAACGTAACCGATTCGTTCAAGGTATCGAGAGAAAAATTCTTACCGTCTACGAGGAAGTGCGTTCCTTCCTCAGGCGTATATAAACCGCGTAACAATGAAAGCAGTGTGCTCTTACCACTTCCGCTATGACCGATCAGCGCAATTCTTTTTCCGCGTTCAATACAGAATGAAAGGTTGTGAAGACTCTGCGGTGCATATTGCTCGTCGTATGTACACCTGTGAGAGAAATTCAAATTCCTGATCTCGATCTTTTGCCATTGCTGCGGGAGGGCCGCCGATGCATCCGGCCGGTGCTGATCCACGTAAGCATCCGTAATGGAAGTAGCACCCTGTACATAAGTATTGTACTGCATGATGGCCGTGTATTGTCCGGCGACATTCTGGAATACGCTGGTAAACTGGTTCACGTATCCCAGCAGCGTGACGAGACCGGCGATATAAAAAGCCTTACCCGGTTCCCAGTGCTGGTAAACAAAGCCCGCTACGATCACACAATAGATCACGGTGATCAGCATATCCGCAACAAACCATTTCCATTCATTGGTAATGGCATTTTTTCTGAAAGGCCGGAATACGAGGCGCACTTTTCCCAGCAATCCTCTTTCCATGCTTTTTTCCAGGCGCAGGGTAATAACAGTGCGGATGTTCGAGAGGCTGTCGAACAGATTGGAAGTAACCTGGTGTTCTTTTTCGTTGACGTCTTTAAGGGTTCTAATGAAGCTCTTGTCGAATCGCGAGATCACCCAGATGTTGATCATTCCGAGCACGACGGCAATAGATCCGAACAGAGGTGAAAAATAAAGTATGGCAGCAACGGAAAAAACAAATTTCGTCAGCGTATAGATATACATGAAGCCGCGGTCAAAAAAATTCCTGAGGCCATCGTAAGCTTTCTGAATTCGGTTAATGGTGGCGCCGCTGTGGTGGTCCTGGTGCCACTTAGCACCAAGGTGCAGGGTTTGATGATATTTCTCTTTGAGGAAATTTCTCGACAGGGCAAATGCAAGCGTGCGCTCCATGATGCGGGCAGGACCGTGGAAGCACCATTCAGAAACCTTGAGCGCCACGTAACCTCCTACAAAGAGCAAAGTGTAATGAAGCACTTTGGCGGAATCAGCCTGCACTTTTCCTATGAACCAGCCGAAAAGCAGCGGGTGCAGGGCGGCGATAAATTGGGCAATGAGAAAAAGAAAATAAACGACGACAAATTTTTTGCGCTGCCGGCCAGCGTATTGCCAGGAAGTCTTTAAAAGGGCGATGTAAGGATTTTTCATTTGGGGCAGATATTGACACTTGGGAATAGGGTTCAGTCGTATCAATATGCCCTACAAAAGCAGGGGAAAGTAGGAATGGTTCATGGACTATTGGATTTAGGAAGCAATCCCAGAGGCTGCTTCGGGCTAAAATTAGCAAAAGGCCGCATTGTTCAAAAGGATTTGAGGAAATTTTTATACTTAAACCGCGGATATTCACGCTCGCGCATATTATTAATGGAGCAAAGACTTGCCGAATGGTAACGAACATCCTGCAGGAATCAAATTGGAACGCCGCGAAACTAGTGGTCAACGACCTGCGGGCCCCTTATTAATAAGGCCTGCGATTTCTTGTTTCTATATTGATCATAGCCCATTCACCGATATCATTTTTTCGTGCAGGATAAAATAAAAGTGCATCAGCTGATACACTCAATTCTAAAGAGCCTGGCGGCCTTCCCTGGCAACCTACACCCGGCCTGTGCATAACCTTGTGCATAAAAAGTTGAGTCTTTGACTTGCCCTGGCACCCGCCGGGGCCCGCCGTTTGAACTATGCAGGGTTATGCGATCAATCTGGAAAGGTTCTATTGGCTTTGGACTGGTAAATATCCCGGTAAAGCTTTATGCGGCAACAGAGGAAAGTAATCTTCCTTTTATTACATTGGATAAAAACAACCATGCGCGCATTCGTTATAAAAAGGTGAACGAGTCAACGGGGAAGGATGTACTCGAAACGGATATTGTAAAAGGCTATAAAGTGGGCGAGCAATATGTTATTGTGGAAGAAGAGGACTTCAAGAAGGCTACGCCTGAAAAATATGATCATCTGGAGATCGTGCAGTTTGTTTCCGAGAAAGAGATCGACGCCGTGTATTTTGAAAAGCCTTATTACCTTGAGCCCGAGAAGACAGGTGCAAGAGCGTATGCGCTTCTCCGTGATGCCCTCAAGAAAGAAGAGAAGGCCGCACTGGGTCCTCTCGTATATCATAAGAGGGAATGGATTTGTCTCATCAAACCACTCAATGACCTGCTCGTATTGCACCGCCTGCGTTTCGCCCAGGAGATCAGGGGTATTGAGGGCCTTGTTGTTCCAAAGGCTGACGTAAAAGGAGAAGAGATCAAGATGGCGGCCATGCTGATCAACCAATTGACCAAACCATTCAGGCCCGAGCAATTCAAAGATGAATTTTCTGAAAAATTGCTGAAGGTGATAGAAGCAAAAGCGAAGGGCAAGACAGCCACGGTGAAGCAGATGAAAGTAGTGCACGGCAGCGCAACCGAAGACCTGATGCAAAAGTTGAAAGCGAGTTTGAAGACCCCCGCGAAGAAAGCATCTTGATGTTAGATGCTAAATCTGAACACATTTTTATAAAGCCTTCCGCCAAAAAAATTACATGAGCCAATGCCTGTGCATTGTGCCCGCGCTGATCTAAGACTTCACCAGTTTTTTTTCGCTGATCATGCGGTGAAGATCCTTTACAAAAGGCTCATAGGCGACGAATGTTTCCGGCTTCACCACATATCCTGCGGCGCCAAGTGCCATACACTTGTCGATGATGGTGGCGGTAGACGAAGTGGACGCAATGATGACAGGAATATGCGCCCAAACCGGTGAGGCCTTGATCTCGGTGATGATATCGTAGCCGTTCTTGCCGGG
>DATMHB010000389.1:0-3874 GCA_035555175.1 Flavisolibacter sp.
TTCTTCCAGGTTCTGTGTAATACGCGAAGGCCACCAGAATTGCGCAACGTGAACCACGAGGTACAAAAAAATGAGCGTCCCCAGAATCGCCATACTACGGCTCATCCAGGTGCTTCCCCTGTTGCCCAGCGACACCTGATAACCTTTTCTTCTCCGGCTCCTATTTTTGGCTTCAACTGCATAACCCTGGATAGCGTGAAGAAGGATGCCGGCAAAAAGCCCGATCTCAATGATGCGGATGACAAGGGAATTGCCCATGAAATAAGCCGCCCTGTTGAACATCGATCCATCATCGTGGGGGTTGAACCATTTAAGGTCGTTGAAGATGCAGGAGTTCAGACCAACGTGCACCAACAGAAAAGAGATCAGAAACAAACCTGTCAACGCCATCACGATCTTTCTGCCAACGGCAGAAGTGAAGAATTGCGACCATTTCATAAAGTGTCAGAGGGGGTTGAAAAATTTGACGCAAAGGTAAGTCGCGATTCGCAAAAAATTGAATCCTGCGGAAAATATTGAAACCTACAGAGGGAGGCGGCGGTTCAGCTCCTCATCAATTTTCTTAAACAGATGATACGGTTTGTATGTCCTCCAGTTACCAAGATCCATCAGCTCGATATAATAATTCAGCTTTGCTTTTTTGAAATCATATTGCGTGGCTTCGGGCATGTTGATGCTGACGATCCATCCATTCTCGTCACTCACGTCCTCATACCATTCCTGGTAATAATCCTTATCGCCGCTATGAAAATTCAATACATTCTCACTGATGAGAATGAATTTGGTAATGCCTTCATCCATAAATTTATCGGCCACTTCGCGCTTCAGCTCCATGATGTCGTTCTCGATGGCGTCGTTCCATTCTCCTATCAGTTCAATGATAACATAATGCTCATCATAATTTGCCTGCAGCACTTTCAAGTACAGTGTCCGGCTTCCGAAATCATCCCACTGGGGATGGATGTAATAATTGTACACGGTTGCCGTGAATTCGAATTCAGAATACTCTCTTTTGTAAAAAGGCGAGCGTTCGTCCTCCTCACTCACGTAGATATGTCTCCAGTTATAATATGGTTCAATATCGTGCATAATCACATCTGTCCCGGAGGGACTCCCTTTCTTATTTTATTGTCTGGTTCAGCCATTCAATTTATAATTATCAACCGCACGCTTCACGCTGCCATGCTGAAGCAGCAGGTCCCTGGCCTTTTCGTAATCGGCCATGCCCAATTTATCCATTATCATTTTCGTGCCACGGTCGATCAGTTTATCGTTGGTCAGCTGCATGTTCACCATTTTGTTGTCCTCCACCCTTCCCAGCTGGATCATCACCGTGGTAGAGATCATGTTGAGGATGAGTTTTTGCGAGGTTCCGCTCTTCATCCTTGTACTGCCGGTCACAAATTCAGGACCCACCTCCACCTCGATTGGGAATTCGGCAACATCCGTAAGCGGTGAACCCGGGTTATTGGTGATGCAGCCGGTAGTAATCCCTCTTCGCTGGCATTCCTGCAGGGCACTGATCACATAGGGGGTGGTTCCGCTGGCCGCGATGCCTACCACCACATCCTTTCGGTTCACTTTGTTCGCTGCCAGGTCAAGCCAACCCTGCTCCGTGCTGTCTTCCGCATTTTCGATGGCTTTTGTGATGGCTTCGTCTCCACCCGCAATCACGGCGATTACCAGACCATAGGGCACTCCATAGGTAGGCGGACATTCACTTGCATCCACCACCGCAAGCCGACCACTGGTTCCTGCCCCGATATAAAAAAGGCGGCCTCCGGCCAGCATTTTATCCGTGATAGCATCCACGAGTCTTTTGATCTGTGGCACCGCTTTTTCCACGGCAAAGGCCACCGTTTTGTCTTCGTTATTGATATTGGTCAACAGCTCCCCGATCGACATTTTTTCCAGGTGACGATACCGGCTCGCCTGCTCCGTGATCTTTGTAAATTCCGACATTGATATTTTCAGTTATTCATTTAACAATGATGGCTCATGAATTGTTCTGTCAAACTTCATCACGCTTCACTATGAAATTTTACCAATCCTTCCATTGGATTCTTTAACACCAGGCCCAGCTCAAATTCATAGCTCCTGCAAAGGTCTTCGATCACATCCCTGAATCCGTGGGCTACGCTGCCCACAAAACTCACAGGATATTTCCATACTTCGGCATACTTACAGAGGTGTTGAAAGAAAAAATCATTGATGCCGTCTTCAATTATATTCTCGATCATAAAATGCCCCCGGTTTTCGGCAAGGAACAGGGTGAAGCCTGCAAGATAACGGTTGGGCAAAGGTTTTTTATAGACATTGTCCAGGATCTCTGCTGCTGTGGTCACGAACCTTGCATCGAACCTGGCCCTGAGATCTTCGTCAAATGTATCGTACAGATAATACTGGATCACCTTCCGGCCAAGATAAGCGCCACTCGCCTCATCGCCCAGCACGTATCCCAGACCCGGGCTGTTGCGCACAATGGTCTTTCCATTAAAATAACAAGAATTGGAGCCGGTGCCAAGAATACAGGCGATCCCTTTGTTGTGACCACAAAGCGCCCGGGCTGCAGCCATCAGATCGGTCTGTACCTCTGCCTTTGCGCTCGGGAAAACCGCCCGCAGCGCCCTTTGAACGCTCTTTACATTCGCAGGATTGGAACAACCTGTTCCATAATAAAAAATATTTTCAATATGATATTTTTCAAGTTCACCTGCCAACTCATTTCTAAGGAGTTCGGCAATTTGATCAGTGCTTAAAAAATAAGGGCTGATGCCCTGCGTAAATAAAACTTTCTTTCTCCCGTTATTCAGTAAACACCATTCTGCTTTTGTGGCTCCGCTGTCGGCAATTAACGTTGTCATGAAGATCACTTAAATATTCTTGAAATATTGATTGAAACTTCAATCATACTTTCAAAACTGCTATTTTGCAATAATTTACAAAGTAACGGTAGAGATGAGGAATAAAAAATTACAGGTTTGGCTTCCGTTGATTTTTTCCCTTGTGATGATCGCAGGCATGTTCTTTGGATTTAAGTTGAATCAACAAACAGGAAGTTCAAAAAGTTTTTTTAAGAGGGATAAGAGAAGTTCCTTGCAGGAGGCGCTTGACCTGATCAAGGACCGTTATGTCGACAATGTTGGTCTTGATTCCTTACAGGATGATGCCATCAATGAAGTGATGACCCATCTCGATCCGCACTCGGTTTACATACCGGCTTCCGATGTTACTGCCGCAAACGAAGATCTCGTTGGAAACTTTGAAGGGATCGGCATCGAGTTCAATATTTTTGATGATACGGTTCATGTTCTGTATGTGGTTCCCAATGGACCCAGCGATAAGGCGGGCCTGCATATTGGCGACAAGGTGCTTAAGGTAAACGACTCTTCCATCATCAGCAAAACTTTGCCCAGCAGGGACATCCGTAAACTCATCCGCGGCAAGGAAGGAACGAAGGTGAAGCTGACTGTTTTGCGCGGCAATACGCTGCAATATTACCAGGTTACACGCGGCACGATCCCGCTTCCTTCGCTCGATGCGGCGTACATGATGGATGCAACAACCGGTTATATCAAGCTGAATAAATTTTCTGAGACCACCTACAGGGAATTCATGCAATCGATGGAAAATCTTCAGCGCCAGGGCATGCAGAAGCTTGTGCTTGACCTGAGAGATAATGGTGGCGGCTTTGTAAAACAGGCGGTGAACATTGCGGATGAATTTCTAGACGGCGATAAGCTCATCGTTTATACGGAAGGCGCAAACGTCGACAAGGAAGAATACCGCGCTGAAAAAGAGGGGCTTTTTGAAAAAGGCAAACTCGTCGTGCTGGTACATGAACTAACTGCTAGCGCGAGCGAGATCCTTGCCG
>DATMHB010000390.1:0-10480 GCA_035555175.1 Flavisolibacter sp.
TTCATATCCTGGAAGGCACTCTGTATCCGCTGCTCACCCGATTAAAGAATGCTGATATGCTCACCTACCGTTGGGTGGAAAGTAATTCGGGGCCTCCCCGCAAATATTTTTCGCTGACCGAAAAAGGAGCAGCGTTTTACCGGGAACTCGAACTGACCTGGCAGGAACTGTCACACGGCGTAAATGCCCTGACCAATCATAAAGACAACAATTCATAAAACTTCAACCAACCTGATATAAAATGAAAAAGATCATCAGTATAAACTTATCGGGCAGGGTAATACCGATTGAGGATTCCGCCTACGAGAGTTTACAACGATACATTGAAAGCCTTCGCAGATATTTTGCGCATGAGGAAGGCCGTGATGAGATCATCAACGACATCGAAAGCCGCATTGCCGAATTGATGAATGATAAGATCAAGAGAGGCGCTGCTTCGGTAACAGACGCAGATATCGAAGAGATCATCCAGTCTATGGGTCGTATTGAAGATTTTGAAGACGCAGAACAAGAGAAGACCGCCAGCACAGCCGCATCGGCCCAGGCTTTCACACAAGAAAAAATAAGAAGGCCCAAAGGCAGGCTGTACCGCGATGCAAGCGATAAGCTTATTGGTGGTGTTTGTTCAGGCATTGCCAACTATATGAATGTCGATCCTGCCATCGTGCGCCTGCTCTTCGCCATCATTACCTTCGGCGGTTTCGGAATGGGCATCCCCATCTATATTTTGTTATGGATCATCTTACCGATCCGCGACCTCGACACTTATGTAGGGAAGCGGCTCTTTCGCAATCCTGAAGACAAGGTGATCGCAGGGGTTGCAGGCGGCTTGGCGGCTTATTTCAATAAGCCTTCGTGGATCGTGCGACTCATCTTCGTCACACCTCTGATCCTGAATATTTTATTTGGAACGCTCAACGGCATTTTCTTCGCCTTTCACAGGGATATTTTCCCGAACCTGTTCATAGGTTCATTTAGCGGTATGTTCACGCTTACCTATATCATCCTCTGGATGGTATTGCCCGAAGCGCGCAGCGCTTTTGAAAAAATGGAAATGCGCGGAGAAAAAGTTGACGTTAACCGTATCAGACAAAACGTAAAAGACGAAATGGAAAATTTTAAAACGAAAGCGCAGGCGTGGGGAACAGAAGTAAAAACCTCAGCGCAGCAGTTTGGTGACAAGGCAAAAGAATTCGCCAGCACAAGAGGGAAGGCCTTTGCCGGCGAAGTTGCCCAAACAGCGCGACCAGTGGCCAGCGGCATTGCTCACATCATTGGTGTGATCTTTAAAGCATTTTTCATTTTCGTTGCAGGTTGTATTGCTCTTTCTCTTTTTGCGGTGCTGATGGTCATCATTTTCGGTGGTGTGGCCTGGTGGCCGATCAATGATTTTCTGTGGACATCGGGTGTTCAAAAGACGCTGGCCTGGGGCACACTACTTTTCTTTATCGCCGTGCCTGTTATCGGTTTCATGACGTGGTTGGTGAGAAGAGTGGTCCGCGTTCGTTCAAAAAGCCGGAACCTCGGCTGGATCTTTGGCGGGCTGTGGCTCATCGGCTGGATCTGCGCCATTTCCTTTGCGGCCAGTATTGCCAAGGACCTGCGATTCTATAATAAAACAAATGCTATTGAAGTGCCGATCACGCAACCCATTAACAAAATGGTGGTAAGGGTGAACGAACCTGAGATTCATTACAGTGGAAATGTCTGGTGGATCCATTCCGATAATACAGGTTGGGATATCACGGACAACACGATGAAGTATAACAATGTAAAAATAAGGATCCAGAAAAGCGATGATTCTCTTTATCATGCGCGGCTCTTCAAATATAGTTTTGGCCGCAGCACTGCTGATGCACAACAGAGGGCGTCGCAAACAGGGTTCAATGCGGCCATGCAGGACAGCATTCTCAATATCGGCAGCGGACTTACGATCCAAAGCAGCAGTAAATTCAGAGGACAGGGTGTGATACTGGAGATCCAGGTGCCGGTTGGCAAGCAAATAAGGTTCGATGGCTCACTGGACAACGCATTCAATCCATGGATAGTGCGCAGATCCGGAAGGGAATTTGGAAGAGGTTGGGGAAGGAGAGATAATTATAACCTCGACTGGGATTATGACGAATATTTCGACTACAAAACCGACGTGGATTATATCATGACCTCCGATGGAAAGCTGGCGAATCCTGAAGAGATCATCAAAAAGAAGAACAGAGTGGAATTGAAACAATCGGATGCCGACAGTCTCAGAAAACAAATCGATGAGCAGGAGAAGCAACTCCAAAAAAACAAGGACCGACTGGATGAAATGGAAAGCAAACGCGAGAACGGCGAGTCGACCACTCAAAAGCAGCAACAAAATCCGGTGAGAGGAACGGCCTTTATTTTCACGCCGTTGTCCCCACTGATCATATGATTGAACTTGGTTGAAGTTGGATCCCGTTGCTCCTGCCCTGGTTTTTACCGGAGCACCGGACGGGAGAACTTAGGGCCGCCATTGGCGGCCTTTCTTTTTATCAACGGGATGCATACCTATCGCTTCATGCGTATTGAATGATTTTTCAATGCGCAGCCTCCTCCGGCCAGCAATAAATTTTCCCTGCCTGAACCTAAGTGCGCTATTTTTGCAGACCAAATTTTTTGCATGAAGAATACACCGTTCACGGAAAAACATATTGCGTTGGGAGCTAAGATGGCTGAATTCGCAGGCTACAACATGCCTATCAGCTATACGGGTATAAATGATGAGCACCAGACCGTAAGAAGATCGGCAGGCGTATTCGACGTGAGCCATATGGGCGAATTCATGCTAAAGGGCGAGAACGCACTCGACCTGCTGCAACGGGTGGCCACGAACGATGCGTCGAAACTGACGGCAGGAAAAGCCCAGTACAGCTGTATGACGAATGAATCGGGTGGCATCGTAGACGACCTCCTTATTTACTGCATCGAGGAAAATAAAGTATACATGGTGGTCGTTAATGCAAGCAATATCGAGAAGGACTGGAACTGGATCCAGAAGCATAACAGCAAAAAAGTGGAGATACATAATATTTCAGATGATACTTGCCTGCTGGCGGTACAGGGACCGAACGCAACAAGGATCCTGCAACCGCTCACGGACATGGATATTATGAACCTGAAGTATTACACTTTTGTGAAAGGAAAATTCGACGGCATTGACAATGTGCTGGTAAGTGCAACAGGTTATACCGGTGCAGGCGGAGTGGAGATCTATTTCAAAAATGAAAATGGAAATGCCGACAAGATCTGGAATTCCATTTTGGAAGCGGGCAGGTCGCAGGGCCTGAAGCCCATAGGATTGGCAGCAAGAGATACGCTGAGGCTTGAAATGGGTTATTGTCTTTACGGCAACGATATCGATGATACGACTTCACCGCTGGAAGCGGGGTTGGGATGGATCACCAAGTTCAACAAAGATTTTACAGCCAAAGACAAGCTACAGGCGCAAAAGGAAAATGGTGTTGATAGAAAGCTTGTGGGCTTTGAAATGATCGATAAGGGTATACCGCGTCACGGGTATGAAGTGAAGGACCATACCAGTGCCACGATCGGCTATGTTACATCCGGAACACAGTCCCCCAGCCTCAACAAAGCGATCGGAATGGCCTATGTGCGAACAGCATTCGCTGCAGTGGATACACCCGTATTCATTAAGGTCCGCGATAAACTATTGCAGGCCAAAGTTGTTAAGATACCATTTGCCTAATGTCATACATCCATTTAACTACATTCATTTCAGCACCCAGGGAACGTGTATTTGACCTCAGCAGAAGCGTTGACCTTCACAAGTCGTCCATGAAACACCATGAAGAGCAGATCATCAACGGGGTTTTGAACGGCCTTATGAATCTGAACGATGATGTGACGTGGAAGGCAAAACACCTTTTAAAGGAGCGGATATTGAAAATAAAGATAACAGAGATGCAGCGCCCGGATTTTTTTTGTGACGAGCAACTGAAAGGGGATTTTTTGTCGCTGAAACATGAACATTATTTTAAAACGATCGAGAACGGAACCATCATGATCGACCAGTTCCGGTATGAGCTGAAAAAGAACTTTATCATGAAGCTGGTCGACAGGTTTTATCTCGAAAAATATATGAGGCGGTTGCTTGAAGAAAGAAACGCAGTGATAAAGTCTGCAGCCGAAGGCAATCAGTGGAAGCAATTTTTAAGCTAATGAAGAAACCAACTTTATATACAGTTCTTTCACCAGCTCTTTTGCATTTATACGACGTACACCAGACCATCGTCGTAGTGATCGACGTGCTCAGGGCAACTTCTACCATCGCCACTGCTCTGAATAACGGCGCGAAAGAGATCATTCCCGTAGACAGTGTGGAGCGATGCATTCAATTAGGAAAGGAGTTAGAGTGCATTACTGCCGGCGAAAGAGACGGGCAGGTTGCACCCGGTCTCCAGTACGGCAATTCCTCTTTTGAATATCCAAGAGAATTTATCGGGGGGAAAACGCTCGTATTGACAACGACAAATGGAACGAAGCTGCTGCACATGGCGCTCGCAAAAGGCGCCACCGAGATCATTACAGGATCCTTCTTAAATCTTTCCGCGGTGTGCGATCACCTCATAAAAATGAAAAAGAATGTCATCCTCGGATGTGCCGCCTGGAAAGACAGGGTGAATATGGAAGACACGCTTTTTGCCGGCGCTGTTGTGGACAGGGTGCACGAACATTTTTCCATCAATTGTGATTCGTCGCGCATAGCACAGAATTTATACGGTATCGGCAAAAACGATCTTTATGATTTCATGAAAAGGAATGATGCATCCCATTATCACCGGCTCACGAATTTTGGCCTCGAAAAGGACATCCGACATTGTTTAACCCCTGACCTCGCCAATATACTGCCCGAATACCTGCACGGAAAGCTTGTAATACAGTCTTAACCTAAATTTTAACGCAGAAATACCCGATTTCATCAGGTTTTCTGGAAAGGTTTCAGTTACTTTTGCAGATTGCCCAAGCCACAATGGCCGGGCTGATTTCACACTACAACGCCAATAGGAAGCACAACGCCGTTGGTTTAAGTTCCGGCCTTATGCATAGCGTTGACGATTGCAGTGCGAGTGAAAAAACAAAACCTAAAATCAGAAGTTCCTTTGGCTTTACCACATTTGCTAAAATACGTGTACACTCATGGTAGTGATGAAGTGATCCGTCGGGGAAAAAAAATTCATGCGATCGGCTTTGTTGAACTGGCTGAACATGATGAGCTTTTCGGTTCGGCGGTGTTTCGCGTGAGGGATGACAACTATTCTACATACTATAAAGTTTACATTTCCAATTATAAGGATCCAAAGTCACTCTCTCTTCGCTGCGCCTGTCCTTACAACCTCGGCGACATTTGCAGGCACGAAGCTGCAGCACTCATCCGTTTGCAGGAGATGATCGATAAAGGACAGCTGGAAGCCGGCGAGCAAACTTATGACCAGCGTCACACTGTGGCCAAAATGAAGACGATCGACCTGAAATCGATCCAATTGCTTTCTTCCCAGGATATTATTGCACAGGCAGAAAAATACCTGAAGACGGAGAAACCCGTTATTGAATCTGCAAAGGAGGAAATGGTTACAGCAAAAGTGACTATTGATGGGGAGGAATTTTCGGTGATCATCAGACGCAATGAAGAGCGCAATTTCGACACGAGCAGCGACTATCAGGATCCCGAACATCTTCTTTCACTTCCAAAAGTGATTGTATTCCTGCACCTGCTTCATACCAAGGGTCAACACTATTTCGAGACGATTCGTAATTGGGATAAGGAGAAAAACAAGCTCCTGGAAGCCTATGGTTACTCGCTGAGCGATGACCTCAAAGGAAAGTTTGAATTTAATTACAAGGATGGCAAACCTTATCTGAGGGTATTGGATCCATCGATCAAAACGATCGCTTCCCCCCTGCCGTTATCCAAGCCAAAGTTTGAAAACGTTACCACTGTTGAAGAGGAAGAGCCGGCACCAAAAGAGCAGGTGATATCCCGACGGCTGGGGATCGTTTTTAATTTCTATAAGCCCGGTTATCCGTTTTTCAGTGTAGACCTCATTGAAGGCGAAATGGATGAAGACGCAAATTTTGCGGGTAATATTCAAAAGCTCGAGCTGAGCAAGTACATCAATGTTGACCCTTACAGCGAAGACGACAAGAACCTCTTATCCCTTGTACGCAAGCTGCAGGATACTGAGATCAATAAATATGTGAGCCGCAATTCGCCTTTTTCAGGGATCTGGGAAAACATCATTCACCATGAAGACGATGAGCTGCCTGAAGAAACGAAAAAGCTCATCATCGAATACATGTTTCCAAAACTGAAGAAGCTGATTACTGAATCGGCGTCTTCGCCGATCTATATTCTTGAAAAAGGTAAGACCTTCAAGACCGCGCACCTTGAGCGCATTGAAAGAAGCAGCCATTACCTTCAGCCACAATTCAGCATCGGGACAAACGGCAGCCGCTACGAGATCGAATGTTATGTGAAGCCCGATGCGGTAGGACATTCGCTCAATGAAAATGAAATCAATTCTTCGCTGCTCTTTCTGTATAATCACCAGCTTTACCTCTGGGATAATATGGAGGCTATAGAGACGGCAGAGAAATTTCAGCCCGAAGGCATTCTGAAAGTGAAAAGCGAGGATTGGCCACAAACCCTTGCCAGGATGGTGATGCCGCTGACGAGAGAGTACAAGGTGGAGTTTGACAAAAGCCTCGTATCCGAAATAAAAGACGGACAACCAGAAGTAAAGCTCTTTCTCCACGAGAAAGGTGAGTATCTGGTTTTCCAGCCGATCTTCACCTACAAGGGTTTTGATACGAAAGCGAAGGACAAGGATGAGCTCATCATCCCGAATGGCGACAAGGTGATCGTGGTGCATCGCAACCGCGAAGCAGAAATGGAGTTCATTGAAAAGCTGCGTACGCTCCACTCTAATTTTATTTCTTATGACGATGGCGCTGCGCTTGCATTGAAGGGTGCGGAAGTGCTGCGCAACAATTGGTTCTTCCTCTTTGTAGACGCGATGAATGAAGCGAAGACACCAGTGTATGGATTTGAATCGCTAAGGAATTTCAGGTTCAATACGGCAAAGCCAACAACGCACATTTATATCAGCAGTCATACAGACTGGTTCGATGCGCGCGTTGATATTGTGTTCGGCGACCAGAAAGTCAGCGTGGCAGAAGTAAAGAAGGCACTTTCGAACAAGCAGCAATTCGTCCAGCTCAATGACGGCACGCTTGGAATATTGCCGGAAGAATGGCTGAAGAAATATTCCTTATTGTTCCGTGTAGGGGAAGGAAGAACAGATAAGCTGAAGCTGTCGCGCTATCACCTTAGCGTGATTGATGAATTATACGAAAACAGGAATGCAGAAGAACTCACTATCCAGCTGGAAGAAAAATATGAACGCATTAAGGAATTCGACAACATCAAGGAGATACCTGCGCCGGATAATCTGCAGCCGATCCTGCGTCCTTACCAGGTGGCCGGTTTCCAATGGCTCAATTATCTCCACGAAGTGAAATGGGGCGGCATCCTTGCCGATGACATGGGTCTTGGTAAAACGGTTCAGGCCCTTTCCTTTCTGCAGCATTATTATGAGCATTACGATGGTCAGCTGAAGGCGCTTGTTGTTTGTCCCACAACCCTCATCTATAACTGGGAGAACGAGATCAAAAAGTTTACGCCCTCACTTGAATATTATATCCATCACGGATCGCTTCGCAGCAGGAACATTGAAGAGCTGAATAGCCATCACGTTATCATCACCACCTACGGCACGTTGCGCAGCGACATCAAGCTGTTTACGCAGTTGCCACTCGATTATGTAATACTCGATGAGTCACAGGCGATCAAGAACCCTTCAAGCAAGGTGACCAAAGCGGCTTCCCTGTTGAACGCAAAGCACCGGCTTTGCATGAGTGGTACGCCGTTGCAGAATAATACTTTCGACATTTATGCGCAGATGAACTTCCTGAATCCGGGCATGCTCGGATCGGTCGAATTCTTTCGCCAGGAATTTGCGATTCCCATCGATAAGTTCGGCGAACGTGAACAGAAGGATCACCTCAAGAAAATATTGTACCCTTTCATCCTGCGCAGAACGAAAGAGCAGGTGGCCAAAGACCTTCCTGAAAAAACTGAAACCGTCCTCTTCTGCGAAATGGACGACGAGCAGAGAAATATCTATGATGCCTACAGGAACGACTTCCGTGCGAAGATCATGGGCACCATTGAAGAACAGGGCATACAAAAATCGCAGCTGACCATTTTGCAAGGTCTTATGAAGCTAAGGCAGATCTGCGATTCGCCTGCCATTCTTAACGAGCAGGAACAGTTCCCGAACCACTCCATAAAGCTGGAGGAGTTGTCAAGAGAAATCACCGAGAACATCGGCAACCATAAGGCACTCATATTTTCACAGTTTCTCGGCATGCTTGCCCTGATCAGGGAAAAACTGACCGAGCTGGGTGTGAAATTCGAATATTTTGATGGAAGCACTTCGGCGCCCGATCGCGAAAAGGCGATACAGGCTTTTCAGAATGATGAAGAAACAAGGGTGTTTCTGATCTCGCTCAAAGCGGGTGGCGTGGGTCTTAACCTGACGGCTGCGGATTATGTGTATATCGTTGATCCCTGGTGGAACCCGGCTGTCGAGCAACAGGCTATTGACCGTACCCACAGGATCGGCCAAACAAAAAATATTTTTGCTTACAGGATGATCTGCAAGGATACGATCGAGGACAAGATCATGCAACTACAGGAGAAAAAACGTATGCTTGCCAAAGAGCTGATCTCGGATGATGCGACATTTGTGAAGGCGCTTACAAGAGAGGACGTAGAATACCTCTTCAGCTAATCGTGTGTCCTCCTGAATTTGTTTGCCATCCCTTGCAAAAGGATCAATGCGCAACCCGTCATAATGGAAACGTCGGCCATGTTGAATATGCCGGTCTGAAAAATTCCGAAGTGGTGTATGGAGAAATTAAACGCAAAGGACGCAATCCCGCCATGGCAGGACGCAAAGTATCGCAAAGAAGCTTTTAATATACTTTGCGTTCTCTCCTTTGCGTCCTCCGCGTACTTTGCGTTTAACCGCCGCTGCACGGAGCACATCAAGGCACCCGGTCTCAACTCGTCTATCATCGGTCCTGAAAGGGACTCGCGCACAGTTGCTCTACTGCGGTCTTTCCTTAACGGTTGTTATTTTCTTTTTCCAACCTTTTGTCTTGAAACAAAAGGTGGAGCCAAAAGTTCAAGCCGATTCAATGCGCACGATGCATTAAATCCGTAGGCCGCCTCTTATGAATCGGCGCTCTGCAGCAGTCTATTATCCGAAGGTCTTAAGCTCATAGACTCCCCTTCGTGCTATGCGACGGACCAGGAAGCGCTGTATTCCGTTAGTCCTTCTTTAAAGAATAAATGTAGTTAAGATACCCACGGAAATAAGGCGCCGGACCAGATCCTCTGTTCGGAGAGCGGGTAGTTGGCATTCTCCACTTAATGCTTCAATGCAGTCTTAGTTAGTGCTTCGTAGAAATGATTGCGTTGGTGTAGTAAGCGTTGTGCTTTAGGATTTTTTAATTTTGACTTTTGAATTTTGAATTTGTCATGCCGCGCGGGATGAATTTGAATTTTGCGTTTGGATTTGTTTCGCCCCTCGGCGTGCACCCCTCATCATCCTCCCGGCGTGCCCAACTTTTCAAAGATCGTCTTCACCTGGGCAACCGTATAGAAGCGGCCTTGTTTCTCACCGATGTCGATTGAAAATGGTTTCATCCATTTCAAAAGTGTCTTGTCACAGACCCCATAGAACCGGGCTAACTCTCTTGTGGAGTAGTGCCTGATTTCGGGGCCTTCCCTCATCACAGTATTCATATCGTGTCCTTGCGTTTTCACGTTAAGCATAGAGATCGAGGAATTCATCGATATTGAGACAGAGCAAGGCGGCCATTTCTGGCAGTCCCAGTCCCGTCTTCAAGCGATACTCCGCGATCCATTTTTTCATTAGCGCCGGAAGCTCTACGGTAATGTCGAGCTCTATGGGCTCTCTCCGCCGGATCTGCAGCTGATTGAATTGCTGCAACAGGTAACGCTTTTGATTCGGTGTAATACAGCCGAGGTCATCTGCCCTATAGAGCAATGCGATCATTGATACCTTCCATTTTTTCTTGAGCTCACCAAGCAAAGGCAGGGTGACACCATTTTCAAAGTCTTTCATGATCGTTTCGCGCGGCATCAGGAATTCAGCGGCAAAGTGATTGGCTTCACGACCAATGTCACGTTCCAGTGGCACGAAGCCGGCACTATGCATCACCAGCTGCCCTAATTCATAAGCGAGTGAAAAACGTTGACGATCGCCCAGCAGCCGGCTGTTGAGAAATATCACAGGATGGTGCCCGTCGGTAAATAAGCTGCGGCTGTCAACTCGCTCGGTTCCGA
>DATMHB010000391.1:0-5855 GCA_035555175.1 Flavisolibacter sp.
GAAAACAAAACAGGTACGGGCCGGCAACCGGTGGAACAGAAGGCAGCCGCCCCGAAATTGAAACCCGAGATACAGTACGATGATTTTGCAAAGCTTGACCTCCGTATCGGAACGATCATACAGGCTGAAAAAGTAGAAAAAGCGGACAAGCTTTTGAAATTGCAGGTGGATCTCGGTGCTGAAAAAAGAACCATCGTTTCCGGCATTGCGCAACATTTCAATCCCCAATCACTTGTCAACAAACAGGTGATTGTCGTGGCTAACCTTGCACCGCGGAAGATGAGAGGCATCGAAAGCCAGGGCATGATCCTCACTGCGGAACAATCGGACGGCAAATTGATCCTCGTGAATCCCGACAGCCTCACCGAAAATGGGTCAGGCGTGCGCTGACAAAGGCAACCATAAAGAGTTAAAATACGTTTCTTAAAAAATCACCGGACCGGTGGTTTTTTTATTTATTAATGCGGCAGCGCATCAGAGGTAAATATCATTAGTGGGGCAGCATTCGCAGAAGCCTGCATGCGCTTGCGGAATTGGATCACCATATAGGTGTAAAGTTCTGTTTCCAGCAGTCGCTCCATAACAGTAAACCTCTGTTTTCAAATTATCGAACCAGAAATTCAAAGAAGTATGCTCCGGAAATTATCCATGACCCTCTTATTGTGCAGTCTTATTGCGGCCGGCTGTAAATATGATGCCGCCAGTGCTGATGCCTGCAGCACGGCCAATGTTACCTATTCGTCCACCATTACAGGAATCCTGAGAAATAACGGCTGTTACTCGTGCCATGGCACACCATTGAATTCGGGAGCTCCATTCAACCTGGAAACCCATGCCAACGTGATTGCGCACCAGGACCGCTTGCTTGGGGCCATCAAACATTTGAACGGCTTTGCACCCATGCCACAAGGCAAACCTCAAATGAGCCAGTGCGAGATCAACCAGGTGCAGGCCTGGCTGGAGGCAGGTGCCCCGAACAATTAACTTTCAGGAAAAATTACCAATCGTAAAGCAGAATGCACAAGAGGTGTAGATTAGTTTTGGAGATTGACGATTATCGATAGTTTAGGCTGCAAAAACTTTGACATGAAAAGAACGGCACTTATAATAGTCATCCTCGTCCTCGCCATCGGCGGATGGTACGGCTATCGTTTATACAGTGAAAAGAATCCTGACCTGAAAAACAGGAAGCCCGACTTTTCAACGGCCGCTGCTGCATTGATCTCGGCATTCGACAAGGACTCGTCTGCTGCAAGCAAGCAATATATCAGCAAGATCGTTGAGGTGAAGGGAAATATTACGAAGCTGGATACCTCGGGCGTAATTGCGCTTGGCGCAGCCGGAGAAATGTCGACCGTGGAATGCACGATGGATAAAAGACACAAGGAGGATTATGCTGCCCTGAAAGAAGGAGACGAAGTATCGATCAAAGGCAGGGTAACGGGATTTAAGTCTGAAATAATGCTCGATGTGAATCTTGGCACCACCGTGGAAATGAATTTTTGCTCTATACAAAATCACAAACAATAACACTAAATAAAACACCATGTTGAAAAAAAAGCTGATGGTTGGACTTCTATTGATTATGTCAGCCACAATATCCTTTGGCCAGGACAAGTATTTTACAAAGACGGGAAAAATAAATTTCTCTTCCACTGCGTCGCTTGAAGATATAGAAGCAAAAAATAAAACCGTCACCGCCGTGCTTGACAGCAAGACAGGTGCGATCCAGTTTGCAGCGCTCATGAAAAGTTTTGAATTCGAAAAGCAATTAATGCAACAGCACTTCAACGAGAATTATGTCGAAAGTGACAAATTTCCCAAAGGAGAATTCAAAGGCGTGATCACCAATAATTCGGGTATCAATTATAACAAGGACGGGGTTTATACGGCGAAGGTAAAGGGCAAGATGACCATCCATGGCATAACAAAAGATGTGGAAACCACCGGCACCATTAAAGTTGATGGCGGAAAAATCAACGCCAACTCTGTTTTCAATATCCTGCTTTCCGACTATAAGATCAAGATCCCGGCTGTTGTGAAAGACAAGGTATCTAATAGTATCAAAGTATCGGTCGACTGCCAATTAGAACCATTAAAAAGTTAGCCCAAATGAACTTGAAACCAAAATTCTTACTGCTCATTTTCGTCCTCCCGTTTGCATCGAAAAGCTTTGCACAGGACGAAGACCTGCTAAAGCTGGCGGGTGATGACAAACCAAAAAAAGAATATGTTTACAATGCTTTCAAGGCACCCAGAGTAATCATGTCGCACAGCATGGAAATGCTTCAGCGTGGCGTTCTGAGCTTTGTAATCCTCCACCGTTTCGATCCGGTAAGTGGAGGCGCGTATGAATTTTTTGGTCTTGATGGCGCCTCCTCAAGGCTGGCACTTGATTACGGCATCAACAACGATCTTAGTGTAGGCGCCGGTAGAAGTTCTACCAAGGAATTTGATGCCTTCATCAAGTACCGGTTGATCCATCAGTCGAATGGAACGAAGTCATTTCCCTTTTCATTGGTGGGTGTAGCAGGGACCGTTGCTTCGCTAAGGGAGTTTCCGCATGATCAGCAAACGCACAATTTCAGCGACAGGTGGAATTATTACTGGCAGGCCATCATTGGCCGCAAGTTCAGTGAAGCCTTTACACTTCAGATCATGCCCATCGTGCTGCATAGAAATAAGATCGATACCACCGGCGACCGTAATGATCTTTTTGCTCCGGGTATCGGCGGAAGGATCAAGCTGAGCAAAAGGGTATCTTTCAATTTCGATTATTATTATGTGATCCATCAGGATAAAGGAATTTATCCTTACGAGACGCATCTCTATAATCCTTTGTCTATTGGCTTCGACATTGAAACCGGCGGCCATGTATTTCAATTGCATTTTTCCAATTCAAAGGGTATGAACGAACGCTCGTTCCTTGCGGCTACGCAATACGACTGGGGCAAGGGCGAAATTTGTTTTGGGTTCAACATTTCACGCGCCTTCCAGGTAGGCAAGAAAAAGGGGTAGTTTAATTGTTGTGCACCGGTTGCCCGCGGAGCCCTTCGCCGCCAGGTTCGCAAAGGCGAAATAAGAATTCCAAATTGATCCCTGCGCGGCGGAAGCACACCACTACTGTCCTCTCGCCCTCGGCTGTGTGCCGCGAAGTCTGCGCAGAGACGTGCCCGCTTTTCCTGCACTGTTGATCTTTCCTGTCACACATGGTCCTTTTTTTACCTGTGCTTTTAATAAAGAACAATTTATTTTACCTTCGAGAATTAGTTGCATAACTAACTAATTTGGATAAATATATCTTTATGAAACGAACGATCAGGAAAGTTGGAATTCTAGGCTCGGGTGTAATGGGTTCTAGGATCGCCTGCCATTTCGCAGGCATAGGCGTTCAGGTACTTCTCCTCGATATCGTTCCAAAAGACGCAGCCGCCTCCGACAGTAAAGCCCTTCGCAACAAGATCGTCAACGACTCACTGCAGGCGGCTTTAAAAAGCAATCCCTCTCCTGTTTATACGAAGGACGTAGTGAAGCGCATCTCCACAGGCAATTTTGATGACAACCTGAAAGACCTGTCGGCTTGCGATTGGATCATTGAAGTAGTGGTAGAGCGTTTGGACATAAAAAAATCATTGTACGAAAAAGTGGAGGGTGTAAGAAAACCAGGCACCCTGATCACTTCGAATACTTCGGGAATTCCAATTCACCTGTTGAGTGAAGGAAGAAGTGAAGACTTCAGAAAAAATTTCTGCGGCACGCATTTTTTCAATCCGCCCCGCTACCTCCGCCTGCTCGAGATCATTCCCACCCCCGACACCGATCCGGGGATTGTCGATTTTCTGATGCACTATGGCGATCTCTACCTGGGAAAGACCACCGTGCTTGCCAAGGACACACCTGCCTTTATTGCTAATCGTATTGGTGTATACGGAATCATGCAGATCTTCCAGCTTGTTGACAAATTAGGCCTGACCATCGATGACGTTGATGCCTTGACAGGTCCCATCATCGGCAGGCCAAAGTCGGCGACCTTTCGCACGGCAGACGTAGTGGGGATAGATACCCTTGTGAAGGTAGCAAAGGGCGTGTATGACAATTGTACAAAGGATGAAATGCGCAGCACATTTCAAACACCGGCATGGCTGCAGAAGATGGTGGACAACAACTGGCTGGGTGATAAAACAGGACAGGGCTTTTTCAAAAAAACAAAGGGCTCAGGTGGTGATAAAGAGATCCTGACACTGGATCTCAAAACAATGGAATACAAGCCGAGACAAAAGCCAAAAT
Organism: Flavisolibacter sp.; assembly: GCA_035555175.1. Taxonomy (GTDB): domain Bacteria; phylum Bacteroidota; class Bacteroidia; order Chitinophagales; family Chitinophagaceae; genus Flavisolibacter. The sequence continues at coordinate 4,288 of DATMHB010000391.1, forward strand.
TCGCCTCGGTAGACGCGGCGAAGCCGCTTGATGATCTGAAGCAGCGCATCAAGATGCTCGTTGCTGCGCAGGACAAGGCGGGAGAATTCTACCGTTTGTTCCATTATGGCCTCTTTTCTTATGTCTCCAACAGGATCCCCGAGATCAGCGATGAAGTGTATCGCATTGATGATGCGATGATGGCTGGATTTGGTTGGGAGATCGGTGGCTTTGAAAGCTGGGATGTGCTGGGGGTTGAAAGGACTGTACAACAAATGAAAACGGCCGGCCTTCCGGTTGCAGCATGGGTGGAAGAAATGCTGGCTGGCGGAAACAAATCCTTTTATAAGGTTCAGGAAGGCAAAACGCTTTGCTATGAGCCTTCTTCTAAAACATACAAGCCCATCCCGGGCAGCGAAGAGTTCATCATTCTGAGTAATTACCAGGATAAGGTCGTTTGGAAAAACGCCAGCTGCAAAGTTTACGACATTGGTGATGGCGTGCTTGGTCTTCAATGGAACACGAAGATGAACAGCATCGGTGGCGATGTTTTAAGCGGCATTAATAAAGCCATCGAGCTGGCCGAAAAAGACCATCGCGGTCTTGTCATTGCCAATGATGGACCGAATTTCAGCGCGGGCGCCAATGTGGGAATGATCTTCATGCTGGCAATAGAGCAGGAATACGATGAGCTGGATATGGCGATCAGGCTTTTTCAGAATACGATGATGCGTTGCCGTTATTCATCCGTTCCCGTGGTGGTCGCGCCCCATGCACTGGCCCTGGGCGGGGCCTGTGAGATGAGTCTTCACAGCGACAAGGTTTGCGCCGCTGCAGAAACTTATACGGGTCTTGTTGAATTGGGTGTAGGCCTTATTCCCGGAGGCGGCGGCACAAAAGAATTTGTGCTGCGTGCCTCAGACGACATGCACGAGGACGAGCCCGAAACTATTACACTAAAAAATCGATTCCTCACAATTGCTACTGCCAGGGTGGCCACTTCCGCTCAGGAAGCATTTGAAATAGGCATTTACCGGAAGGGGCACGATGAAGTGGTGATGAACCAAAGCAGGCGCGTAAAGGAGGCAAAGCGTTCCGTACTCGAAATTTCTGATAGTGGTTATGTGATGCCCGTTCAGAGAAAAGATATCAGGGTGCTGGGCCGTACAGCACTTGGCGCTTTGTATGCGGGAGTTCATGGCATGTGGCGTGCGAACTACGCAACAGACCATGATGTAACCGTGGCCAAAAAGCTCGCGTATGTGATGTGTGGCGGCGATCTCAGCGAACCTACACTTGTGAGCGAACAATATCTGCTGGATCTTGAAAGAGAGGCTTTTCTTTCACTCTGCGGCGAAAAGAAAACGCTGGAACGGATCCAGAGTGTACTAAAGGGCGGGAAGCCTTTGAGGAACTAATGTTAAAGCTAAACGTTGAATGTTAATAAGGGAGGCGCGCAGAGCAGTAAACATAGAACGGTATGCTTTTTTAATTTACCCCCACAGGTTGATTTCGAATCCGGTGTGCGGTCTTGCCGCGTGCCGGTAGACAGGGCTTTGCGCGTAGCATTTCACACAACATGGTCGCCG
>DATMHB010000392.1:0-4936 GCA_035555175.1 Flavisolibacter sp.
AGGGACCGGGCAATGATTTTCTTTTTTTTGCTGAATCGAGCGTATGCTTGCCTTTCTTTTCGATTTCATCAGTTTTGTTTTGCCGGTTCATCTGCTACAATTTTTACACCACCGGTAAGGCAGAGGTTGTGTGCAGAAATGCCAAGATCGCAAAGCCGTGAGAAGAATTCAAAATCCATCCGCCCACGGCGGGCAAAATTCAAAATTTAAAATATCATTCGTTTGACGCGGCCGTATCACGGTTGGCTTCCGTTTCAAGCGCTTTCTTCTGTTGCATTCGCCGGAAAATGCGGTCCCAACGCTTCTGCCAGACCAATCCGATATGTTCTGACGGCACTTCATCACCCAGCAGTCTGCCCCAGGGCTTCAACCCGTCGACGCGGTCAAAAATAATTTTCAGCACACCAATAAAGGGGATGGAGAGGAACATGCCCGATATGCCCCAAAGGGCGCCGCCAAGCAATACGACAATAATGGACATCAGTGCATTGATCTGCACCTTGCTTGAAACAATACGCGGAACGAGGATGTTATTGTCGATGAACTGGATGAGGAGATAAGAAGCGACCACCAGCAGTTGTCCCGAATATCCTTCTCTTGTAACCGTTACCATCAGCACTGGCAGTGCAATGGCAACGAGTCCGCCGATGTAAGGAAGCAGGTTAAGTATACCGCCAATAACGCCAATGACGATGGCAGATGGAACGCCAATGATCAACAATGCCGTGCTGTTGAGGATACAAACGATTGCTGTTTCCATCATCAGCCCCTGCATGAAGCTCTGCACAGCCGATTTGGTCTGGCTTAGGATCTCTGCCACACGCAGTGAATATTTTTCGGAAAATACCTGGAAAAGAAAATCGAGAATGAGCGGTTTATAAAACAGGAGCATGAAAATATATATAGGTATGAGGAAAACGACTCCAAGGGTTCCCAGGATCGTTCCTACCGTGTTGGTTAGCATGCTGCCTCCGCCTGTACTTGCGTTTTTCAGCGATGCTATCTGCTGTTGAAGGTTGATGCCGAAATGATCTTTGGCCCACACCTGGAGCTGATTGAGCAGGATGGTGATCTTTTTTTGCAAAAGAGGAATGCTGTCTACAAAACCACTGATCTGGGTCGACAGGAAATAAAACAGCCCGGCGAGGAGCAATATACCCATCAGTATGGAAAGAATGATCGCGGGCATTTTGGGCATGACCGTTTCGAGTCGCACATACAGGGGATTGAGCAGAATTGCGATAAGTATGGCAAACGCTAGAGGGATAAGGATAGCGGCCAGAATATAAAGAATGAATACGATGAGTACGAGCGCGAGTAAGATCGCCGGCGCTTTAATATAAAAGGGGTAATCGTTTACTTCCTGTTTCTGTTGCATGAAGGAGAATTAAAGGAATGATTACAAAACAAATACCAGCAAGGCTTTATTCAAGTTAAGGCATTTGCCGGGAGCCGGCCTTGAGAAAAGAAACCGGAAATGTTTTAAATTTAAACTGTATCCGCCTTCTGGCGGAGGTCACCAAAAACCACCATTATGATCGCCGGCGCAAAAGTGGCTGCGGATGTAAATGAATATATCAGCGGCTTTCCACCTTCAACACAGAAGCTTCTAAAACAAATGCGGTCAACCATCAGAAAGGCGGCGCCGGCGGCGCAAGAAAGCATCAGTTATCAAATGCCCGCATATAAATTATCCGGCGTGCTAGTTTATTTCGCAGGATACAAAAACCACATCGGATTTTACCCGGGCGCAGCGGGCATCGCAGCGTTCAAAAAGCAACTTTCAATGTACAAAGGTGCAAAGGGCTCTGTTCAGTTCCCGCTTGATCAACCATTGCCACTCGATCTCGTTAGCAAGATCGTTGTCTTCAGAGTGTCGCAAAACCTGGAAACGGAAGCATTCAGGAAGAAGAAAAGATCAAACGAATCAGGTGCATGAAACCACAATCACCGGTTGTGGTTTCGCAATATTCAAAATGAAGAATTTACTTTTTGGAAAGAATCATAATATCTATGTGAATACTACTCAATTTGTACTCCGGCACTCGTAGATTTACCTGTTGTATATGTAGTTTCCCGCATTGGCAATAAAAAAATACCCTTAAAGTTTGCATTTGAGTAATTGACTTTCTATTTTGCTTCTCCAAACAGCTTTAAATCCGATCATATGAAAAAACGTATCTCCAGGGTATTGAATTTTTTCGCATTCAACCTTTTATTCTTCGCACTTTATCTCAACTTCATACATAAAGAAAGCAACAACCAGGTTACGCCTGTTGTAAAAACTGTTTCAACTGCAGCGAAAGGTACTGTGCTCGTTACAAATCCCGAGCAGTATCTGAATAAGAGCCACGCCAAAACCGAGGCTCCGACAGCACAATTACAAAACTGATCGCCGATACATTTTTATACTAACCCATACCGTTTCTAACCGGCCTGCCCCCGCATTAGCGGGGGTTTTGCATTTATAGGCCGGATGATTTTGACAAAGCCACAATACAAATTCAAAATTCAAAAGTCAAAATTAAAAAATCCTAAAGCAGAAAGCTTACTATACGAACGCAATCATTCCTACGAAGCAATAGCGCTGGCTGCATTAAAGCATTAAGGTGGAAATGCTTTCTACCCGCTCTTCGAACAGAGGATCTGATCAAGCGCCTTATTTCCGTGGGTATCTTAACGACATTTATTCTTTAAAGAAGGCCTAACGGAATACAGCGCCCTTTGGTCCGTCGCATAGCACGAAGAGGAGTCTTGGTCCTTAAGACCTTCGAATAACAGAGTGCTGCAGAGCGCCGATTCATCAGAGGCGGCCTTTGGATTTAAAGACTGGTGCGCATTGAATCGGCTTGAACTTTTGGCTCCACCTTTTGTTTCAAGACAAAAGGTTGGAAAAAGAAAATAACAACCGTTAAGGAAACTCCGTAAAAGAGAAACTGTGCGCGGGCCCCGCCCGGCGGGAGACCCACGCACGAAGTGGAAAAAGAAACTTCGATTCCTTTAAAGAAACATCGTTTAACAGAGGCATTGCCGCGCGTCCCGCCGAAGGCGGAGACTCGCGGGCCAAACAAAAAAAAACTTCGAATCCTTTAAGGAAAGCTTGCAATAGACGAAGAGTGGAAAAACAAACTAACAACCTTTGAAGAAACCCTGAGGCAAAGAAAGCATTGTTGGTGCAAACACCAGCAACCGCATGAAGCAGATTTCCACTCCGGCGTTTCAATGATCGCAGAGGAAACGCGGGCCGAACACCAACCGTCCGCTCTCGCTGTGCTCCTCGCTCTTTTCCCCATTCAACATTCAACATTTCTGTTTCTCTGCTTCTTTTTAACTTCGCCGCCATGGATAAACGCCTCTTTCTCCTGGACGCACTCGCTCTCATATTCAGGGCTTATTATGCCCTCATCCGTAATCCGCGCATTACCTCAAAAGGGAAGAATACGAATGCCCAGTTCGGATTTACAAACACCATCATTGAATTGATAAATAACCAAAAGCCCACCCATATGGCCGTTTGTTTCGATACGGCCGCACCAACTGAAAGACACACCGACTTCGATCAATACAAGGCCAACAGACAGGAAGCGCCTGAGGACCTTACGGCGGCTATCCCCGATATCAAAAAAATTATCCGCGGGCTCAACATCCCCATAATCGAAAGTGATGGCTATGAGGCAGACGACGTGATCGGCACACTTAGCAAGCAAGCTGAAAAATTGGGCTACGAGGTGTATATGGTAACCCCGGATAAAGACTATGGCCAGCTCGTTACTGATAAAGTAAAAATTTATAAACCCGGTTATCAGGGCGGCGATGTAGAGGTGATGGGCCCGAAAGAAGTTTGTGATAAATGGTGCATCGACTCCGTTGACCAGGTGATCGACATCCTCGGTCTTATGGGCGATGCTGTGGATAATATTCCGGGCATCGCCGGTGTTGGACAAAAAACAGCGTGTAAGCTGCTTACCGAATACAAGACGCTGGAGAATGTTTTGGCTAATGCAGATAATATAAAGGGCGCCTTGGGAGAAAAGATCAGGAAAGGCAGAGAAGACGCCATCATTTCAAAAAAGCTGGCCACCATCATTACCTCCGTGCCGGTTGAATTTCATGAAGAAGACTTCCTCATCAAGGAATGGAACAAAGAAATGCTTAAGGAGGTGTTCACCGAGCTTGAATTCAAATCTATCGGCAGGCGGTTATTAGGAGAAGAAGTGTTTGGAGAACCCGGCGCTCCAAAAAAAGCAGGGGCAGGCGTACAGGCGGGTCTTTTTGCCAATGCTGCTGAGTCGCAGGCAGACGAAGCCGGGACCATATCCGTCGTTCAGCCGGGAAAAAATATTTCCAACACACCACATGAATATGAGCTGGTGGAAAGTGAAGCGGAATTCAATACACTGCTCGACAGTTTGAACCGTCACGAGGAAATTTCCTTCGACACCGAAACAACCGGTATTGATGCGAATGATGCAGAGCTGGTTGGATTGAGCTTTTGTGTTGAAGCCTACAAAGGTTGGTATGTTCCGGTGCCGCCTGATAATATCGCCGCAACAAAGGCCATTCTTTCCCGATTCAACGCGCTCTTTAGTGATCCAACAAAAACCTGGATCGGACACAATATCAAGTACGACCTGCTCATGTTGAAATGGTATGGAGTAGAAATAAAGGGAAAACTCTTTGATACCATGCTGGCCCACTACCTCATCGATCCTGACGGAAAGAATAATATGGACTGGCTCAGCTCAAAATTTCTAAATTATGAACCGATCCACATCGAAGACCTGATTGGAAAGAAAGGAAAGACCCAGGGGAATATGAAGGATGTTGAGCTGGAAAAGATCAAGGAATATGCTGTCGAGGATGCCGATGTGACCTACCAGTTCAAGAATATCTTTATACCTAAGCTGGAAAAATGCGAGGTGAAGAAAGTATTCGA
>DATMHB010000393.1:0-2523 GCA_035555175.1 Flavisolibacter sp.
AAGCTTCCTGCCGTTGAAAGAGTATTGCCTGAAACAAAAAAAGAAGAATTGAAAGGGGCCGTTGTGATCGCGCCTTCCAGTGCAGAAGGTTCGCCATGGCTCAAACGTTTTCTTCCTTACGAGATCGGCATTTGCAGCGGATGGATGCAGGTACGTGGAAATGTACGAAGGAAGAATGCCGATGCGGGCTTTGCGCTTAGCGATCATGCCGACTGGAACGGATTGATCAAAGCATGTAAGGAAACAGAAGCCGAATGCGTTTTCACCACGCACGGATTCCAGTCGGTTTTTACGAGGTATCTTAATGAGCAGGGGATTTATTCAAAGGAAGTGAAAACAGAATATGGAGATGATGAAGCACTGGATGAAGAAAAGACCATTGAGCAGGACACATAATCGATCTTATCAACAACACTATGATTTTACCAATTGAAAGAAGAAAGTTCAGCCACAAAATTATTTTCCGCATTATGCCAACACTTATAAATATCTAAACCAGGGCTTATGCGGCAGTTCGCAGAATTGGTATCTCAATTAGGATCCAGCACCCGCACGAATGACAAGCTGGAAGCGTTGTCTGCATATTTTGCTTTTGCAGATGACAAGGACAAGGTATGGGTGATTGCGATCTTCAGTGGCCGGCGGCCCAGGAGGGCAGTCAACTCAACCCAGCTCGCAGGATATTGTGTTGAAGTTGCGGGCCTGCCTTACTGGTTGTTTGAAGAATCCTATCATACGGTTGGCGACCTGGCAGAAACCATTGCCCTGCTTTTGCCTGTATCGAATGAAGAACAACCGGAACAACCGCTGCACTATTACATCGGGCAATTGCGCGCGATCGAAAACGAAAGCGAGGAAACGCGCAAGGCGTTCATCCTTGAGTCGTGGAAGCGCATGAATTTCATGGAACGCTTTGTCTTCAATAAACTGATCACGGGAGGATTTAGAATCGGCGTATCGCAGAAGCTAATGGTGAATGCGCTGGCCAAAACCGTTCGCCTCGAGCCTTCGGTGATCGCACATCGCATAAGTGGCAACTGGGACCCTTCGATAATCTCATTCAGCGACCTGCTAAGCGATCAGGCCGTGGCCACCGACTGGTCGAAGCCTTACCCGTTTTATCTTGCCTATGCTATTGAAGAAGGCGTGGAGCAACTGGGAGATCCGGCGGAATGGCAGGCAGAATGGAAATGGGACGGCATTCGCGGACAGATGATCAGGCGCAATGGAGAACTCTTTGTCTGGAGCCGTGGCGAAGAATTGATGACGGATAAATTTCCCGAATTCCATTCATTGCGCGATCTTCTTCCCGATGGCATTGCAATAGACGGAGAGATCATTCCGAGCATCGACAAGAAGCCGTTGCCTTTCGCATTATTGCAAACGAGAATAGGCAGAAAGAACGTAACGAAAAAACAATTGCAGGACGCGCCGATCGCATTCTTTGCATATGATCTTCTGGAATACAATGGTGATGACTGGAGGGAAAAAAGTCTCGAAGAAAGACGCACCCGCCTGGAGGAAATTGTTGCTGCTGTCAATCATCCGGCCCTGCTCATCTCTCCCGTCGTGCCATTTAATTCCTGGGATGACCTCGCGGCGCTAAGAACCTCATCCAGAGAAATGGGCGCCGAAGGGTTCATGCTAAAAAGAAAAAGTTCTGCTTACCAGGTTGGCCGCAGGCGGGGCGACTGGTGGAAATGGAAGATCGATCCACTGACCATCGATGCCGTGATGATCTATGCTCAAAAGGGCGCCGGCAGAAGAAGCAATTTGTACACCGATTACACGTTTGCAGTAAAGGATGGCGATAAGCTAGTTGCTTTTACAAAAGCTTACTCCGGACTGACCGATAAGGAATTTGCACAGGTTGATAATTTCGTAAAAAGAAATTCGCTGGAAAAATTCGGACCTGTGCGCACCGTAAAACCGGAATTGGTTTTTGAGATCGCTTTTGAAGGCATTGCAGCCAGCAACCGGCACAAATCAGGCGTGGCTCTGAGGTTTCCAAGGATCAGCCGCTGGCGGCAGGACAAAAAACCCGACGAGATCAATACGCTGGACGATCTTAAGAAAATGCTCGAGCACTATGGCAAATGAATGAGCGGTGACTGAACGAATTCAAACGCGCCGTTAACTTTATACAAAGATGTGGTCATGAAAAAAATCTATTTTCTTTCACTTTTGGTGGTGGTGATCTGTGTTTCGGCTTTCGTGACCAGACTAACGGAGGACAAGCCTGTTCGCATCCCTCCTACAAAGCAAAGGCTTGGCGATGCAAAAAAGGGATTGGACTACCTCATCACGGGAGACTATGTAAGGAGCGGAATACCCTACAATGCTTTTCTTTTCGGCGCCGGGGCGGCCACTACGAATTATTTGAAGCGGGAAGGTCTGAATCAAAACCTTCCTCACGAATACACGGCCATAAAAGCATCAAACGGTGAAATACTTGTAGCACCCAATTGTCTCCAGTGCCATGCGCAGGTTTTCGATGGACAGTTGGTGATAGGCCTGGGAAAT
>DATMHB010000394.1:0-4518 GCA_035555175.1 Flavisolibacter sp.
CACTGATGCAAAAGGTTTGTATTTTATCAATCCACGCGGAGAAGAAAAAGACAAACCCACGCAGATCTGGACCCAGGGCGAAACCGAGGCCACTTCGGTATGGGTCCCAATCATTGATAAGCCGAACCAGAAGACCACCGATGAGATATATATGACGGTGCCCGCAAAATATGTCACTTTGAGCAATGGAAAGCTGATTAGTCAGAAAAACAATGCAGATGGAACGCGCACCGACTACTGGAGAATGGATCTTCCGCATGCGCCATATTTATTTTTTATGGGCGTCGGCGATTTTGCAGTCGTGAAGGACAAATACAAGGACAAGGAAGTAAGTTATTATGTTGAAAAGGAATACGCGCCTGTGGCCAGAAAAATTTTCGGTAATACGCCCCAGATGATAGCGCTCTTCTCAAAGCTGACCGGTGTTGACTATCCCTGGGTAAAATATGCGCAGATCGTGGGAAGGGATTACGTCAGCGGTGCAATGGAAAATACTACAGCAACGCTGCACCAGGAAACCGCGCAGGAGGATGCAAGAGAATTAACAGACGGGAACCGCTGGGAGAATGTGATCTCGCATGAGCTGTTTCACCAATGGTTCGGTGATTATGTAACCACCGAGAGCTGGAGCAACATTACGCTCAATGAATCTTTTGCAACGATAGGATCACAACTGTGGAATGAATTTCATTACGGGAAAGATGCTGCCTATGCAGAAAGATACGGGTCGATACAGGGCTATCTCGGCAGCAAGAGCGACGATAAAAACCTTGTAAGGTTCTATTATAATGACAAGGAAGATGTTTTTGATGCTGTGAGCTATAACAAAGGTGGCGCGATCCTTCAGATGCTCAGGAATTATGTGGGCGACAGTGCCTTCTTTAAGTCATTGAATTTATACCTCACCACCAACAAATTCAAGTCGGCAGAAGCGCAGCAACTGCGACTTGCATTCGAAGAAGTTACAGGCAGGGATCTTAACTGGTTCTGGAATCAGTGGTATTACGGCAGCGGTCATCCGAAGCTTAATATCATTTACGCATATAACGCAGGAGCCGGACAGGCGGTGGTTACAGTAGAACAAAGCGGCGACAAAATATTCAAACTACCAGTGAAGATCGATGTGTGGAATGGCAACACGCCTGCTACTTACACAGTTTGGGTAAGCAACAAGCAGGAAACGTTCTCCTTCCCTGCTGCCTCAAAACCTTCGCTCATTAATTTCGATGCCGATAAGATTCTGGTGGCGCAGAAGACGGAGAACAAAACGATCGACGAATATCTCTTCCAGCAGGCGCACGCAAAGAATTATATTGACCGGAAAGAAGCCCTCGACGCGGCTGTCCGCGAGCTCGGCAAATCCGCCGCAGCGCTCACGCTGATATTAAATACGACCAGGGATGCGTTTGCGCCCCTCAGGACCCAGGCTATTAATAGTCTTGACCTCAGCATTCCCGAAGTAAAAACGAGCGCCGAACAGGTATTATTCAGCCTGGCACAAAACGATAAGAACCGTCCTGTGAGAGCCGCAGCGATCAGCAAGCTCGGAAACTACCGTTCCACCAAATATGTTTCGCTTTTCAGAGCTGCCGTTAACGATTCTTCTTATACGGTTGCAGGCAATGCTCTGGAAGCACTCAACAAGATCGACACTGCGGCGGCGTACGAATTGGCTCAGCGTTTATCGGCACAACCATCAAAAGGCAAACTGGCCAGCGCCATCAAGTCCATCATGGATTCAAGGAATACAGCCGCTATCGAAAGAATGCTCAAGGATTTTGAAGATATGCCGCTCGGTCAGCCCAAGTTCCAGGCACTCGATGGGTTGTTCGATTTCCTTCAATCGACTTCCCATCTCGATCTTTTCAAAAGAGGCGTTGACGATGTTCTTGGTTTGATCCCGCAGATCCCTGAAGCCTTCCGCGAGCAGGCAGCCACGCAGCTGTATGCAGGCCTGAGGCAGCTTCAAAAAGAAAAAGCAGGTAACGGCCAGAAAGACCAGGCAGATTATCTCGAAAGCAAACTGCCAAAGGAAGAAAAGAAAGATTTTTAAAATAATTGTTACATACTACAAGGAGAAACCCCCGATATCCGGGGGTTTCTTTTATTGGGTAGATTAATACTTCTATTTTAGCATGAGATATGAAGCTCCTGATCATCATCCTCGTCCTCGCTATTCTTTTTTCCCGTGTGTTCAATCGCATGGATGATCCAAAGAATTGATCATTTCATTACAACTTTATCCGGTGTTCCATCCGGGTCGTTTTTTGCCAGTCCGGAATAATGAAGATTGTTTCCTTCCAATAATAGCAGTCCGGCAAGATGTGGCGCCGCCATTGACGTGCCGCTCATTTTTGCGTATAGCCCGTCTTTGTAAGTAGAAAGAATGCGCACACCCGGCGCCGCAAAATCAACAACATCGTTGCCGTAATTAGAGAACGAAGCAAAATTATCAAGGCTGTCAACGGCAGATACGGTGAAAATATTTTCGCCGTTCGCACGGCCCGGGGAATAAATATTAGCCAGTTTGCCATCGTTGCCGGCAGCAATTGTAACAAAGATGCCCTTCGCCGCTGTTGCCTGTACCTGCTGATCCAGGATATCTGATGCCTCGTCTTCACCGAGGCTAAGGTTTACGACGTCGCCGGGCTTTGCATTTGCGGAAGCATAGGCCAAAGCCTGCACAATGCCGGAAAGCGTTCCGTTTCCTTCTTTATCCAATACTCTTAATGAAATAAGCGTGGCGCCGGAAGCAATACCCAGCACGCCGAAATTGTTGTTCTTTGCACCGATGATGCCGGCCACATGGGTACCATGACCGTTCTCGTCGTCGGCGGAAGTTACACCGGGAAGAAAAGATTTACTGCGGATACTGTCCACCGTTAGATCGGGATGTCCGAAGTCGATACCGCTGTCAATGATCCATGCGGTTTTGCCGATGCCATTGCCGTAACCCACTTTGTTTACATTCCAGGTGATGAGGGTCGGCGCAACAATGGTAAAGCAAGACCCGAGTGCAATAACACGGTCAGGCTCGATGGTGCGGATCGCAGGATCGGCACTTAATTTTTTCACCTGGTCTTCTGACAGCTGTGCTACAAATCCTGCCGTTCCACCGGCGAATGACTGTTTCAATGCGGACGCAGGGATACTATTTTCAATGAGGACTCCGCGTGTGGTCTCGGTCACGCGCCGAGCCGAAGCCATACTCATTTTATTGTCTTCCCTGTAAGAAATAATGTATTGACCGCTGATAATTTTTCCGTCGTTCGGCGCACGCTGGATCGTGCAAAGTTCCGGCACGGCGTTGGCCTGTGTGTCTGTTTTTTTGCAGCCTGTGTAGAAAATGAGCGCTGCAAGAATGGTGGCGGTTCTGATGCTGAGCATAGGTTTTATTGGTTGCCCCCTTAACGCACGTAATATGCCCCAAATGATCGTTGAAGGTTGGTTTAACAGGTTTTTATGTTAAGCCCGGTGCGCCTTATCTGTGCTCTTTATAAAACCTGCGATCAACGGAACGATCCAAATGCATCAGCTCGTTGCTGTTTAATAAAGGTGCCTGCGTAGCGGCAATAGCTTCCTCTAATTGTTCGGGTGTACGCAGTCCCACCACAGCGGACGCTACAGCGGGGTTGCTGACTACGAACTGCAGTGCGGTCTGTGCGGCCGTGCGTTGTCTACCAGAACATTGATGGATGGCTTTTGCTGCCATTTCTGCCTCGCTTGCGTCCGATCCGGCATACGGTTTCGGAGGTTTATCCACGAGCAGTCCCTGTGCAAGGCTTCCTCTTGCCAGCACAGCGATATTATTTTCTTTGAGAAGGGGCATGATCTCTTCAGCCCTGCGGTCGAGCAGGCTGTATTGCATCATGTTGCTGACGATCGATGATTTTTCCACCCAGTTCCGGATGACATTGGGACGAATGGACGACAGGCCATACCACCTGACCTTTCCCTGTTGAACGAGGGCTTCGAATGCCTCGATGGTTTCATCGATCGGATCATCGATAGTGCCGCCATGTAATTGATAGAGGTCGATATAATCCGTTTGGAGGCGCCTGAGACTATCATCTGCGGCCTTCAAGATATATTTCTTGGTTGGGTTCCATTCCCAGCCGCTGCCGTCGGGGCGCCATTGATTACCCACCTTTGTCGCGATGATCACTTCTTTCCTATGATCCCTGACCGACCTCCCCAACAAGATTTCATTTTCGCCTTTATCGTAAAGATCGGCAGTGTCGAAATAGTTGATGCCAAGTTCAATGGCCCGGTGGATGATGCGCTCGGCATCGGCCTGACCGGGCTTGAGCGACATGCAACCAAAACCGATCACGCTTGTTTTGAGGTTTGACTTACCTAACTGTTGATACTGCATAGAGCCATTTGAGTTTAACCGCCAACTGCAAAGTTGAGTGTCCTTTTGCAAATACGGATGCAAGTAAAAATTTAATACTGCACCTGGCGGGAGAAGCACGCAAAGGTCATTGCAATTGAACTACTTTCAAAAGCAGCAGCCTT
>DATMHB010000395.1:0-3124 GCA_035555175.1 Flavisolibacter sp.
GGATGGCGGTGAAAGGCTTTCAGCTCCGACCCAAAAAGGAACAGGTCATCGCTCCAGAAATAATAAAAAGGCTTCACGCCGGCACGGTCCCTGAAGCAGATCAGCTCTTTCTTTGCATCATCATAAATAACAAAGGCAAACATGCCGATGAAGCGATGTAGCATGTCCTCGCCCCATTGCTCATACGCATGAAGAATGACCTCGGTATCACTATGGCTGACAAAGCTATGTCCGAGGGTTTCGAGCTCATTTCTGATCTCAGCATAATTATAGATCTCCCCATTGAAGGTGATCGAAAGGTCTTTATAATGCATGGGTTGTCCGCCGGCGGTGGTCAGATCAATGATCGACAACCTTCGATGGCCAAGTCCAACCTGCGCTTCGCTCAAGGGATAAATTTCATATCCGCTGCCGTCGGGTCCGCGGTGGGCCAAAGCATCGGTACATTTCTTCAGGATGCCTAAAGAACTCTCACTTCTGAAATCTATAAATCCTGTAATGCCACACATAGTTTATGAATATAAATTGGCAGCCATCCAGTGCTTCCACGTATTTTCTTTCGACGCGCCCACAGCGGCAACAGCCTTAACATCTTCGCCCAGGACGCGCTTTTCCAATATCCCTTCACGGACGAGCGTTTTTCTTCCTTCCATAATTCTTTCTTTGATCAAGCCATTTTCCATCCAGTTCTTCTGCGGAGGTTCGTACCCGATCTTATCCTTGCGCCACGTGATCTCTTGCGGCAGCAATCCATCTCCTGCCTTCCTCATGATGTATTTTGTCCACCCATTGTGAATCTTGTATTCAGCCGGCAGATTGATCAGGAACTCGGCCAGCTCATGAAAGAGGAAGGGCAGTCTCACTTCCCTGCTATGAGCCATGCTGTTGCGGTCTGCATAGCGCAGCAGTTCTTCCAGCGGCCCATTCGTTGAAGAGTACACCAGCGACTGGTTCAGCGTTGCGCCATCTGCGGGCATCCTGAATTTTTCCCTGCCCATGGCGGCAAAAGAATCTGTGATGAACTTCGGTGCCTGAAGCCGTTGCTTCACCCGCACGGGAAGGCCCATGAAAGGGCGCAGATTCATGTCGAGCCAAAGACGTCGCAGCGTTTCCTTCGAAGGCTTGTGCATCTCCTGGTAGGCCCTGTATTCCTTTGAATACTCTTTTGTTCTTTTTATCTGCTGAAAATATTTCCGGAAATAAAAATGATATCCCGCCAGCAGTTCGTCTGCTCCCTGGCCATCGAGCAAAACGGTCACGCCCTGCTCATGCGCCAATTGCATCACACTGTATTGAACGAATATGCTGGCCGAAGCAAAAGGCTCTTCCTGATGATAGAACAGCCGGTCAATATTTTTGATGAGGTCATCGTCATTGGGGAAAGTGAAATGTGGCTCTACGCTGCATTTGTCTATCACCAGCTGCATAAACTGACCTTCATCCCTTGCAAATCCGGGAAAGCGGGCAGAGAAAGTTTTCTGCACCTGCGTTCTCCTTTCGTCTTTGCGGATCTGATCGATGGTGCACACGACGAGCGAGCTGTCAAGGCCGCCACTGAGCGAACTGCCTACAGGCACATCAGATCTGAGCCTACGATTCACCGAAGTGGTGAACAAGTCATTGAATTTTTCGCAGGCCTCGTTGAAATTCCCTTCCCATTTCCGGTTCTCGCTCAACTGCCAATACCGCCTTTCCTGGAGTTGAAGGTCCTTGTCAATAATTACATAATGCGCGGCCTTTAATTTTCTGATGCCCGAATAAAATGTTTGTGAGAGGTCATTGGGATTGAAGACGGAACCATTGTTCAGGTAGTTATAGAGCATGACCGTATCAACGGTCTTGTCTACGCCGCCGGCCCATAATGCTTTCATCTCGCTGGCAAAAACGAATGCCTTTCCTTTTGCGTAGTGGTAATAAAAAGGCTTTTCGCCAAAGCGGTCGCGCGCGCAGAACAATTGTTTTGTTTTGTTGTCCCAGATAGCAAATGCAAACATGCCGTCCATCACGTCAAGGCATTTTTCCCTGCTGTGGTCGTAAAGTGCCATGAGCACTTCGGTATCACTCGTGGACTGGAAGCTGTATCCTCTCTTTTCGAGGTCCTGCTTTATTTCAACATAATTGTAGATCTCTCCGTTGAAAGTAATCGTGTACCTGCCGGCGTAGTGCATGGGTTGCCTGCCGTTTTCACTGAGGTCAATGATCGATAATCTGCGGTGTGCGAGCCCGGTAATACCATCTTCGCTCACCCATTGGCCATCGCCATCCGGACCGCGGTGCTGAATGGCGTCCGTCATTTTCCTCAGCCGTTCCGTATGAACATCACTGCTGCGAAGGGACATGAGCCCTGCTATTCCGCACATTCAGATAAATTTTCAGTTTAACAATATAGGATACCAGCGTCTGATAAGAAGGCTTGTCAAAGATCGAAAGCCATTTTATACAGACAAGTAAATAACCAAGCAAAAAAGCCAGCTTCACAAAGGCCAGCCCAAGCAGGCTGTGTATGACAACTGTTCGGCCAATGATACCTGTGACCAACGCCGTAAGTATCACAAAGATTACGAGCGTGATATTGTAGCGCACCGGGTAGTATTTATTTCCTTTGAGATATAAATACACGGGGATCAACAACTGACCTGCCACGGTGGCAAAGGCGGCGCCCTCCTTCCCGAAGGCAGGGATCAAAATGAAATAAAAGATCACTGACAGAATACCCGCCAATAATACCGATGTGGCCAACGGCCTCATATTTTTCTCAACGTAACATCCAACCTGAGTGAAATAGGCAAATGAATAAACTATGGGACCAAGGCTCAGGATCGGCGGCACCCAGGCAGCCGCATAATAACTCGGCTTTGCAAAAATGATCAGGAATTCGGGGCTGTAAAGACAAATGAAAAGCCACAGCAAGAAGCTGATGATGACGAAGGCATTGGCAATGCGGCTTACCCGTGCAGGCGTGTCCTGCTGCTGATAAACCGACATGAAGAAAACACCCCATGCCTGCTGAAAAGAAGTTGTGACGAGCGTGATGAGCGCCGCTATGCTGGCCCCAATGCCAAAGAGACCCACTTCGGTCTTGTCCTTCAAAATATAATTGAGAAAATATACCGCAGACGAATTC
>DATMHB010000396.1:0-2657 GCA_035555175.1 Flavisolibacter sp.
TTCCACTAGTTTATTCAGTATTAGGCCTGTGCAACAATCGGTAAGCCACAATGTTTAACGAGCATTAGAGGCTGATAAATGATGAACCGGAGTGGAGTTCATTTCCTCCCCTCGCTGCCCCGCCCGGATGAGTGACTGTAAAGGCAGGCCTTGCAGGCGAACTGCGGCAGTAAACCGCTGACAATTACTCGGAATGAATACAATGCCCTAAGTAGAATGACCTAGCGGCTTTTTCTTTTTCAGGAGGCTTATTCGGATGCCTTCAATTAAAGTATGGGATCGCAGGCAATGAAGTGATTACTGCAGAAGCGCCATGAACAAATTTCGGGTAATGATACTGACCCAGGCGTTCCCTGAGGTTTGCTGAACAGACAACCAATAAAAGAATTGACCGATAAAAAGCGAGTATCCGGCCTCCGCTTCGCATGAACGGATCCGTGTCGTGCTTCATGGAGATCTTTTTCTTTCCCGGCAACCCGCCTGGTGATGAAACAAATTTTAAAACTTTTTATACAAAATATAAAATACGGAAGGCGCTCGTTTTCGGCCTAATATGTAAGGTTATGAAATTTATGTTATTACTCAATACGACATGCTCTTAACGAACCAATAAGCTTTGACACATAATTAGAAGCGCTTGAATGGAACCTATCTTAATTTTTAGAAAAGGATTGCTTCAATGGCTACGTCTGATCAAAAATTGGATATTGATAACAGCAATGATCAGGCTGATGATATAGAATGTAATGACAAGTTTGAAAAACTATTCTACCGGTACTTTAAGCCTCTTTGTTTTTTTTGCCAATACAAGTTTGAGCTCGGCGAAGATGAGGCAAAAGACATTGTCCACACCGCATTTGTCAGATTGCTTGAATCTCAACTTAGCTTTATTTCAGACTTATCCGCCAGGGCCTATCTCTACAAAATAACAGCGGGTATTTGTATCGACCTCATTAGGCGTGAATCTGTAAAACAGCGATATTTTGATTTTTTGCAACAGGATGGCTCAACTTCAATTGGCAAAGGCAATCATGTGGAATTCAAGCAACTCCAGGGCGACCTGAATAACGCTATAAAAGAGTTGCCCGATCAAATGAGGCGCGTCTTTGAGCTCTCAAGAAATGAAGGCTTAAAATATTCTGAAATCGCCCTCAGGCTGGGTATTTCCAAAAAAACGGTCGAAACTCAAATGAGTCGCGCCTTAACGAAGCTCAGGCAACGATTGGCTTCTTATCTATGATCAGGTCAGCGTGATTGCGTTGCTCCCCTAAATATTTTTTTTACTTGTAAGGGTATCTGACCCTGTGTTCGTCTATATAATGTATGGATGACGGAAACGAGCTTAATGAGCTGTTGATATCTTATCTATTAAAGGAATTGGATCCGGAACAGGAGAAATATGTCGCTGAACTTATTAAGAAAGATCAAGCCATACAGCAGCGGTATTCCGAACTGGAAACCTTATTGAGAATATTGGCCATTGAAAAAACTGTTGACCACATCAATGTAAGCGACGAACGGTTGGCCTTCGAGAAAATTAAGAACAACGGCAATACAACTGTCCGCACCGGGCCACCGCTGTCCATGGCAGAAGGCTTCAAACGGGAACGAACCAATACATTTCGTATAAAGAGACTGATGACAGCTGCTGCCTGCATACTTATATTAGTAGCTGCGGGATCGCTTTTTTTTGCAAACCGTTCGGGGACGGCCCGCCGGCCACAGGAAAACAAGGTCATGGCCGATCGAACACCCGGTATGCGTCATGAAAGAAATTTTTCAGGCAAGGTCAGGCAGGTGGTACTTGAAGATGGCAGCATCGTGACTTTATTTGATCGAAGTGAGATCGATTTTCCTGACACCTTTACAAACAACAGACGGGATATCATTTTAAAGGGCCAGGCTAATTTCAAAGTGGCAAAAGATAAAGCACGGCCTTTTACAGTTTACGCCGATCACATCGCAACAACTGCCTTAGGCACCGAATTTACCGTATCAAATTACCCACTGGAAAGGACCATTACGGTTCATTTAATTGAAGGAAAGGTCGTGGTAAGAACCGTTGACAGCAGTTCAATCAACTCTTCACATTCGTATTATCTACTGGCTGGCCAGCAACTTTTTTACGATAAAATGAATGCTGTAGTCAAAATAAAGAGGCCGAAAGCAGATAAGCTATTGGAACAACCCAATATTACATACAAGGATAATCCTTCAATGCCTTCAGATAAGGAAGGTTCCTGGTTTATGTTCAACAATCAATCGCTGCCAGACGTCTTTGATGAATTGAGCCAGATATATAGGGTCAGGATCAAGTATAGAAGGAATGAAATCCAAAGATTCTATTTCATCGGGAAGTTCGATAAAAAGGATTCGTTGGAATATATACTCAGAAACATCGCTGCCATCAATAAGCTAACCGTTTTGAAGGAACTGGACGGATATAGAATTAGAAAATAGAGCAGGGTCAGGGCGGCGCGGTCATTGGGGAACAAGTTCAAATTCTTTCATCATATAAATATTGCTGCTTTATGATTTCCGAACCAATTAAACACAAGTTATTTCTATTGCTCTTTCCTTTTGCGTTGGTTTTGGGCCAAATGAGTTTCGCTCAGGAAAGCTCAACCGAAAAGAATTCAAGTGTAAAGGGTATCGTC
>DATMHB010000397.1:0-3533 GCA_035555175.1 Flavisolibacter sp.
CAGGTACTTATGGTCTCTCAAGGAGTATTATGGTCTTACATGAATATACGTCTTATTTGTGAGGAAGGTTTGGTACGATCCAAATCTTATTCGTTCGCATTGCTGGCGGTTGTAATATTCTTAAGGGCAGCTTCCGACCTCCATGTCCGTTATTTTTGCGGCATGTATTCAAGACAGGAAGCATCCAAGTTGCGGCAGGAATTCTGGACGAGCTTCGGCCTGTATATGTCGCCAGTGGCTTCGGCAGACGGTGAAAAGATCAACTGGCTGAATTATAAGACCGGACAAAAAGATATCGCCTTTAGAATGCAGGCAGACAATAAAAAAGCTTCAATTGGAATTGACCTTTCGCATAAAGACCCCGGCATGCAGCAATTGTACATGGAACAGTTCAGGCAATTTAAAATGCTTCTTGAGGAATCGGTCGGGGAGGTGTGGGAATGGCAGGAGGGAACACATGATGAAAATGGTAAATTAGTCAGCCGCATCTTTACCATACAGCAGGGCGTCAACGTCTTCAATAAAGCCGACTGGCCGGCACTGATCTCTTTTTTCAAACCCAGGATCATTGGCCTCGATGCCTTTTGGAGCTCGGCCAAATATGCCTTTGAATCACTGAGGTAGGCGCAACATCGAAATCATCATACGAATGAAATAATGCAGATGGACCTAGTGCCATTTGTTGCGGCGCTTGTCCCAAGTGGTAAGACCCACCTTGAACTGAACGGGGTTGGAGAAATTATTGGCAACCGATCCCACTACGTATACACCTAATTTGAATTTTGTAAGCGGGTTAAATGGCCATTTGAATACCCTTTCTACTCCGCCGAACAATTCCCCGTATCGCAGGTTCCGTTCGGGCGCGATCAGGAATCCTCCACCGGCCACCTCGCGCAGCTGGAGCTTTTTCAAAAGCGGAATTTTATTGATGAGGGCTCCGTTAAATTCATGAACGAGATGTCCCTGATAAAACCTTTTAAATGTGGCGAAAGTAGAATCAAGCGCCTGAAAGGCATCATCGGGATTCATGAAAAGGAAGGGATCACCTCTGCGCTGCCATTGATAGTCGAGCACCTTCAGGTCCCTCATATTCAAAAAGCTCCCGGTCTTGATATTGTAATGGAGGTTGCCTAGGATGCCAACGTTGATCTTTTGTTCCAGTCCAAACTCGAGATAATCAAAATCCTGCTTGCTGTCTATAAAATTCGGGATACCCTTTCTCCACGTGGCATAAGCAGTCGGCCATTTGGAACCGAGTATCACCTTTTCCCTTGGTTCCCGTACAAAGCGTTGCTTTGGCGTATATTTTACTGTAAGCTTCGTATACACCGCATTAAAAGGATCGAATGAGATAGGCTGGTTGCCGTTGTTGGTTAATACGTTTCCAAAAAGGCTGTCCACCTTTGAATTGGTCTTGTAACCGATCAGCGAGCGCCGCAACGCATAGTCTGCCTCCGTGTAAACAAACAGTCCGTTGGCTACTTCAAGCCCATGTCCGAAGGCGAGGAAATTATTCAAAAAATAGCTGCTCCGCTGAATTTGATTGATCCATGCATCACCTTCGTAAATATGATCAAAGTCGCGGTTCAATTCTATCATGTAATAGCCCCTGTTGAATGGATTATACATTCTCTTCAACCGCAGCGTTCCATTGATGTCCTTATTCCGTAAACCAAAGCTCATGTCTGCAAAAAGCGTGATATCTTTTTTGGATTCGTACCGTTTAAAATAATAGAAGGATGGATTAATGCGGCCGCCCCCGAATTGGAAGGGTTCGTACAGCGAAATCACAGGCGGAATGACCCAGGTTCTTTCTTTAGACCTGTTAAAAAACGTTTGTCCGAACAAGCCCAGTTTTTTCCACGTGATCTTGTTCGTAATACGGTCGACCGAATCGAGATAGGCTGTTGTATGCGACGCCCGGAATACGCTATCCTGGAAATGAATGAACCTTACTTCTTTTTCGGAGAGCGGTTCGGTCCTTACCGTTTCCCAGAAGGTGCTGTCTTTCTCATAGGCGGTCTTGGCGGTGGCGCTGACCTCAGATCCGAAATAATTTTTTCCGAACTGTTTGTTCAGTTGAAAATCGCTATAGACCACAAGAGTTTGACCGGAAAGCACGCGCTTGCCTGCCTTTGAGTAATAATTGAATTGCTGGCGTTTGATCATCCACGCTTTGTTCTGTACATACGCATATTCCTGGTCCACCTCGAAAAAATCGTACTGCGGAAGGTGATAGGAAGGGAAGCTGAATCGCGTATGAAGAATGGCGAATGTGCTGTCCTGGATCGTGATCTCTCCCTCCACCGTGGCATTGCTGATCTGGCGCGGCTTTACAGATATGGTAAACACCCTCAGCCCATTGACTCTTTCTGTCTTCAGTGTTTTAAACTTGTACGCGAGCAACCCGCTATAGCTCACAGGAGAAAGGAAGGGTATGGCTGAAATAGCGGGAACGCGGACCAGGTTATTATAAAAATTGAAATTGCCTTTGGTAGCCGACAGGTAGAACAGTCCTTCGGGGTTGCCCGATTTCTTCACGCCAAGTCTTTGCTCTTTCATCCTGACATCCGATTCATAATCGAGATGAAGCAATACTTCCGTCATGGCCATGCCCTGGAGGTCGGCATTTGGATTCTGAAAAACTGCCGAGTCTGTTTTCGCCCTGTCTTTTTTCCTGGAAACGGAATCCTGCTGTATGGCCTTGATATAAAGATTCGCCGAGTAGGCGCCGGAGGCGGCCATGATCTCATCCTTATTCCGTATCACATTCCGCATGATCTCTTCGGCGCGGTCCTTTACCTTCACCTTTATAATGATGTCTTCGAGGTCGGCCTTATCTTCTTCTTCAAGAATGATATTCTGTATATAATCCTTATTCAATACAACATTAATGACCTGGGTCTTATAACCGATCATGCTTACCACCAGGTTATACTGACCAACTTCCAGGTTGAGTTCGTAGCTGCCGTCTTCCTTTGAAATAACACCGGTTTGTTCTTCCTTGAGCTGAATGGAGGCAAAAGCAAGCGGTTCCAACTTGGTATTGGTGACCTTGCCGCGCAGTTTAAAAGATTGAGCCTGAACGGTAAGGGTGATGAAAAACAAGACAAAAAAGAAAAGAAAGTTTTTCATAAAAGGAACCGGTTCTATATGTAAATGTGCGCTGAATCTCCTTTAAAAACTAGGGGTCTATTCATATTTTCAAAGGATTTAACAGACCTGGCGCTCATCGACAGCTATATTCGAAGGCGGTTATTAATGTACAAAAATCACTCAGATTACATAAATTTTAAAGGGGATTTTGTCGAATCAGCCACATTTGTCGGCCAGCCACCCTGAATATCATCCGGGCTGCAGTTTTAACAGTCCCGGCGCAAACCGGAATGATTAGGTTGTTATTTTTAAAGCCTAATTCATGTTATGAAAATCTTGCTTTCCCTGTTGTTGTCCCTGCCCATGCTGTCTTCCGCCCAGGATACTTGTCATTTGAAAAAAGAAACTGATCCTTTCACACATGTCGCAAGGGTAAC
>DATMHB010000398.1:0-5747 GCA_035555175.1 Flavisolibacter sp.
TAATGTAAGTGATGTTGCAGCGATCAAGGAAGTAAGAAAATATGCAGTGGCCCAGCAGCAGAAGATGGGACGCAACCGGGGCATCGTAATGGATGGAAGGGATATTGGTACGGTGGTCTTTCCTGATGCAGAACTGAAGATATTTATGACAGCCGACAATGCTGTGCGTGTAGAACGAAGATTCCAGGAACTCTATGAAAAAAATCCGAATATCACGATCGATGAGATCAAGACGAATCTCGAGATGCGCGACTACATTGATTCACACCGCGAAGCAAGTCCGTTGAGAAAGGCGGATGACGCGATCCTCCTCGATAATACCAACCTCACCGAAAAGGAACAATTTCAGATGGCGCTCAAATGGGCGAAGGAACACATCGAACAATACGCCTGAAGTTATGTTGAATGCTAAATGTTGACTAAGGATCGCTTAAAGCAGCCAGTTTACTATTTTTTCCGTCCCCGCTCGATGATGTTTGTTTGAATTTCCCTAGCATTTGCTCATTGCCTTCAATTTTTCTAAAGACTGGCGCAATACATATTCAACATTCAACAGTCAGCATTCAACATTTTTGATTATTTCTTTCCCGAAATCGAAATCAGCTCTACTTCAAATACGAGCACTGAACCACCGGGAATAGGACCATTTCCACTAAGACCATAACCCAGCGCGTAAGGAATGTAAAATTTATACTTCGATCCTGTTGACATCAGCTGAACGCCTTCAGTCCATCCGGGAATTACCCTGTTGAGCTGGAAGGTGGCAGGCTCGCCTCTTGTATATGAATTGTCGAATTCTGTGCCATTGAGCAATGTGCCCTTATAGTGAACCGTTACCGTATCTGTGGCGGAGGGCTTGGGTCCGTTACCTTCCCTGATCACTTCATATTGCAGGCCGGATGCGGTAGTCTTTACAGAAGGATTCAATTTATTTTTCTGAAGAAATGCTTCACCCTCAAGCACGGTGGGCTTTGATTTATCCAATTGCGCTTGGTTCATGCAGCTCATGATCACATCATTCGCCTGCGTTTCATCGATCATGGGTTTCTTCTTATTCAGGACATCCGTTATAGCCTTCGATACCATGGCAGCATTGATCTTTGTTAAACCCTGCTGTGTATAGAAATTGGCTACGCTCAACCCGATGGCGTAGCTCGCGGAATCATTGAGGTTTTTCAACGAAGAAGCCGGAGCGGTTGGTTTCTTTACGACCGGTTTTTTAGAAACCGGTTTTTGCGCCTGTGCGGCGGCCACAGACAAACATAAGATGGCTACAAGGATTTTTTTCATGTCGATAAATTAAGTCGCAAAAATAGCCATCCGCGGTCAATTGGTTGTGAATGATAAATTAATTTAGCGGATGTTCCAGTCCTCCATACAACTTTACAGGAATGCTTATAGTGGCCTCTCCCGGTCTATGTGGTGGCTTTCCCTTGTAATGTTCATCAACAGGTGCGGAACAATGGTAATTCCTTTCCTTACCGTTTATCTTACTGCTAAAGGTTATTCACTGGCTCAGGCCGGATACGTCATGGCGGCATTCGGAGGAGGATCGATACTCGGAGGTTATATCGGCGGACGTCTTACCGACCGGTTTGGACATTTGCACGTACAATTTTTCAGCCTCCTGCTGAACGGAATTTTGTTTATAGTACTGGGACAGATGCAGACCTTCTGGCAATTTGCCTCCTGCATTTTCGTCCTCAGCAGCCTTGGCGAAGCATTTCGACCGGCCAATTCCGCCGCCATCGCCAGCTATAGCAATGAAACAAATAGAACACGATGCTATTCCCTTAACAGGCTTGCCATCAACCTGGGCTGGGCCGTTGGTCCCGCCGTTGGCGGATTTCTCGCGGGCATTAATTATGCACTGTTGTTCTGGGCCGATGGCATCACCTGCATCCTTGCTTCCGTATTGTTATATTTTGTTTTTTCGCCCGGCCGTGTAAAAAAAACCGCGGTGCATGAGCAAGTGAAAAAGACATCGGATTCCGCTTACCGCGACCGCACCTTCCTGAAGGGCATGTTCTATATTTTTCTTGTGGGTCTTTGTTTTTTCCAAATGTTCAGTACGATACCTGTGTATTATAAAGAGGTGGTTCATCTCAAAGAATCCACTATTGGATGGGTACTGGCCATGAATGGGCTGATCATCGCTTTCATTGAAATGGTAATGGTATATAAATTGGAGAATCGTCGCAGACCTGAACAATACATGATGGCCGGGGCATTATTGATCGGCCTTGCCTTCCTTACACTGTATACGGCCAGGGAATTTACCGTTGTCTTATCCAGCATGATCATTATCACTTTTGGTGAAATGCTGCTCTTTCCCTTCATGAATAATTTCTGGGTGAAGCGCAGCACAGAAAAGAACAGGGGCCAGTATGCGGCTTTGTATACCATGTCATTTTCGGCGGCCATTGTTCTCGCACCCACATTTTCTTCGCAGGTGGCCACATGGCTCGGGTTTGACGCCTTGTGGATCATTAATTTTTTTGTCTGCACTTTTGCATCGATTGGATTTTTTTTACTGAAAACAAGAACGACAACATGAAGGAGTTTAGCCGCAATGTTCAGATCCGCTGGTCCGACCTTGATCCCAATTTTCACATCCGCCACTCCGTGTATTATGATTGGGGTGCATTTTGCCGCATAGAATTTTTAAATGAGCATGGTTTGACCGCACACGTAATGCAGGAACTAAAATTCGGACCGATCCTCTTTCGGGAGGAATGCCAGTTCAGAAGAGAGATCAGGTCGGGTGATGACATCAGAATGAATCTTCAGATCCTGCGGTCGAGGAACGATTTTTCCCGCTGGACGATCCAGCACGAAATCACAAGGAGCGATGGCACTGTGTGCGCACTGCTTACCGTTGATGGTGCATGGATGGATGTTACCCGCAGAAAGCTGGCTACGCCACCTGAAAAAATCAATCAGGTGTTCATGGAAATGCCCAGGGCCGAGGCATTCGAATGGCTACCCTGAAGCAAAACAATCCTTATGGGGTCAATTCTTTTAGCTGTGCAGGGAAATTACTCGCATGCGATTGCAGTAGTGTGCGGATATAGCTGTTCTCCTTATATGGCTTGATGTATTCTGAAATAGTTTTCTGGCTCAGTTCCGTCACATTTTTTGGAAGATAACCCATGCCGAAAAAGCTTCCCTGCACCACCATGATGCACGATACTTCATCTTCCGATAGACCCTTGTCCATCACTACATAGCTGGGCTTATGGGTGAGAGAAGCGATGGCTTCAAGGACTCTTTTGTTATAGGCGGCGAAATCTTCCTTCTTATCGCAGGCGCCATGACAATGCTCTTCCTGTATGCCGATACAGGTTTCGTTGTCTGTCTGCATAAAACAAAGCTTTGGGCAAAGCGAAAATTCCCGCATCAACTTTCGTAACACGCCATGTCCATCCACCTTGAAATGAAAGGTGCAAACCGGATTCGTATATTTTCTTTTTTTCTCGATCGCAAGGCGCATATAGCCGTTCTGGTCCTCATACACAAATATGCCATACAGTTCCTCCTGCCGTTTTTGCGAGGTATTGAATACAGGCCACAATCTTTTGATCTCTGTGGATTCGAGGATCGCGGCCATCAGCTCCGTTGCCGTTGGCTGAAAAGTAATGGCATAGGTATGGCGAAGAAAATTTTGTTTCTGCCTGCTGTCCGAATTATTGCTGAAATGGCTGTTCACCCGGGTTCGTATATTCTTGGCCTTCCCAACATAAATGATCTTTCCCTTCTGATCATGGAAATAATAAACGCCCGGATGGTTGGGCAGCGCATCGAAGTCTTCCTTTCGAACATTCGGCGGAAGCACCTGTTCTTTCGAATTACGATGGATGCTGGCGTGGATCAGGCCTTTGGCATCATGGTCAAGCAGCTTTTTAAAAAGTATTACGGTGGCGGCTGCATCCCCGCCCGCCCTGTGACGGTTGATAAGGTCAATATCAAGTGCATGACAAAGATTACCCAGGCTATAAGAAGGAAGGCCGGGAAAGATCTGCCTGGCCAGGCGCACCGTGCAAAGTTTTTTTGCGTTGAAAGTATATCCGTGAAAGTCGAGGTGACTTTTCACGAATGAATAGTCGAAGTTGACGTTGTGCGCCACGAAAATATTGCCCTGCAAATAGCCGAATACTTTTTCAGCAATGTCCTCAAACTTCGGCGCACCTTCAACCATTTCATTGGTGATTCCGGTAAAGGCCTGGATATACCGGGGAATATTCTTATCGGGATTGATGAGCGTCTCGAATTCCTCCACGATCTGCTCGCCATCAAAAATTTTAATGGAGATCTCGATGATGCCGTTGGCAGCGGCATACCCACCGGTCGTTTCTATATCTACAATTGCGTACATCAACCTGGACTATTTTTGAGGAATTGGAAGGGCATCGAAGTTCTAAAAAAATTAGCAATGCAGCAACCTTTTGGGAAATATTTAATGTTCAGCAACAGGCTGGAGAAAGTTTATCGTCATCTTTCAAAACAGGCGAGGCGGCAGGGCATCGTTTGCTACAGGGTGTACGATCATGATCTGCCCGAATTTCCTTTTATCCTCGAGCTTTATGAAGACAAGCTCTACGTGTCCGAATACAGGCGCAGGCACGGACTGAGTGATGAGGAGCATGAACAATGGCTCGCGGAATGTACGCGTATCATGTCGGAAGTGCTTGCTGTTTTACCCGAAAATATTTTCCTTAAAATACGCCAGCGAAAAGCCGGCAGGATGGGCCAGTATCAAAAGCTGGAAGAAGAAAGGAGCGAGTTCATAGTTCATGAAGGCGGCTTGAAATTTATCGTCAACCTGAGCGATTACCTTGATACCGGCCTTTTTCTCGACCACCGGATCACCAGGGCCATGGTCCGCGACATGTCGAAAGGGAAAAAGATGCTTAACCTCTTTGCCTACACAGGCTCTTTTTCTGTTTATGCGGCATCGGGCGGGGCCTCACAAATTGTGACCGTAGATCTTTCAAAGACCTATCTGCATTGCGCAGAAAAAAATATGGAGATCAATTTTGGAAAAGAGGTGCACCATCAAATCGTTCATGCCGATGTAAAGCAATATTTGAAAACGCTGCCGGCGGATCAATTTGATCTCATGGTTATGGACCCTCCCACCTTCAGCAACAGCAAAAGAATGGACGATTTTCTCGATATTCAAAGAGACCACGTGGAATTGATCAATGATTGCATGCATGGCCTCTCGGCGGACGGCGTTCTTATCTTCAGCACCAATTTTACAAAATTCGTCATCGACAAAGAAAAGATCAGGGCAACAGCGATCAGGGACATTACACGGCAAACAACGGCATTTGATTTCGAAGGAAAGCTTAAGCGCCAGTGCTTTGAAATAAAAAAATAAGTCGCCGCTTCAGAGCGGCTTTATAACAATTACCTGCATCAATGAGCCAGTTTAACTCCGAAGCATCAGCGCTGGTAAAAAGTTGCCGTTGAAGGCCACCCAGCGAGCATGATGCGCCGGCGCTCCGGAGCAGGATGAACGCCGCTCACTTCGCCCGAACGCGCATTCACGGTTCGTGGAAGCGTCCGACAAAGGGAAAACATTGTATCGGACGAGGCATGTAAATTAAAAAACCGCCCGCTTTCGGCGGACGGTTCATCTTCAGTTGGTTTTAATTCTAGTAAACGTATGCTAAAGCTATTTTGTCATTCGGATTGAATGGACGATTTACTTTATCGGCTACGCAGGCAAGCATCCATGAATT
>DATMHB010000399.1:0-4857 GCA_035555175.1 Flavisolibacter sp.
CGGACAAGAAAAAGAATAATCTTTTAATCTTGCCCACCGGCCCGCTGCCATCCAAACAAATATTCAACCGTGCATTACCCGCCGTTAAAAATAACATTCCTCGGAAGCGGCACCAGCAGTGGTGTTCCTATGATCGCCTGCGGCTGCTACGTATGCACCTCGACGGATAAAAAGGATAAGCGCCTGCGCAGCAGCATCCTCGTTGAATCGGAAAAGACGCGGCTCGTCGTAGATACCACGCCGGATTTCCGTTACCAGATGCTCCGTGAAAAAGTAAAAAGACTCAATGCCGTTTTATTTACGCATCCCCATAAAGACCATATCGCAGGGCTCGATGACGTTCGTGCCTTCAACTTTTTTCAGGAAGAAGCGATGCAGGTATATGCCAACCAAATGACCATCGATGCGCTCATGCGCGAGTTTGCCTATGCATTTGCAGATAAAAAATATCCCGGTGTTCCCAATCTTGAATTGAATACGATAAGCCTCGAAGACTTCACCATCGGCGATATTCCTATCACACCCCTGATGGTGTGGCACCTGAAGATGCCCGTATTTGGATTCAGGTTCGGTAACTTTACCTATATCACCGACGCCAACCGGATCGAGGAGGCTGAAAAAGAAAAGATCAGGGGAACCGATACGATCGTAGTGAATGCACTGCGCAACGAAAAACACATTTCGCATTATAACCTCGATGAGGCGGTAGGACTGGTGCAGGAACTTGGCATTCCACATGCATACTTCACGCATATCTCGCATCAGCTCGGCAGGCATACGGAGGTAGAACCGAGGCTGCCGGCGGGCGTGCACCTGGCGTACGATGGCCTTGTTCTCAATTTTTAAGAGCATGAAGAAATGCCCTGAAACCGCTTTGCAGGTGATGGTTTTAAGCAGTTTAAGCAATAAAAGAAACAACCATTTGTTAAGCTTGAGCCACTCATCCCGGATGAAAAAGCTGTATCAATTTTTCTCTATTATCTTACACCGGTTAAAAAACATGTTCTATGAATTTCGAAACCTCTGAAATAACACAACAGGTAGCACAAACAGCGCGCGATTTTGCACTACAACACATAAAGCCTCACGTGATGGAGTGGGATGAGAGTCAGGAATTCCCCCTGCAGGTATTCAAGGAATTGGGAAAGCTCGGCATGATGGGCGTTCTCGTTCCTGAAGAATATGGAGGTGCCGGCCTTACTTATTTCGAATACAAGACGGTGATCGAAGAAATTGCGAAAGTTTGCGGCTCTATCGGCCTGAGCGTAGCGGCCCACAACTCGCTTTGTACGGGACATATTCTATTGTTTGCAAATGAAGAACAAAAGAAAAGATGGTTGCCCAAGCTGGCCACAGCGGAATGGCTTGGCGCATGGGGCCTCACCGAACCCAACACCGGCAGTGACGCAGGCAATATGAAGTGCACCGCCAAAAAAGAAGGCGACAATTGGGTGATCAATGGAACAAAGAACTGGATCACGCACGGACGAAGCGGTGATGTGGCGGTTGTTGTTTGTCGAACCGGCGAGCCCAGAGCGAAAAATAACGCTACTGCCTTCGTTGTGGAAAGAGGAACGGCCGGTTTCAAAGGCGGTAAAAAGGAAAATAAACTGGGCATGCGTGCATCCGAAACAGCTGAGATGGTCTTCGAAAATTGTATGATACCCGACGCTAACCGCCTTGGTGAAGTGGGCGCAGGGTTCAAGCAGGCGATGAAGGTTCTGGATGGAGGGCGCATTTCAATTGCTTCACTCTCGCTGGGCATAGCAAAGGGCGCGTACGAGGCCGCGCTGCAATATGCGCAGGAGCGCCATCAGTTTGATAAGCCGATCGCTTCCTTCCAGGGCATTTCGTTCAAGCTGGCAGATATGGCCACAGAGATCAAGGCAGCTGAACTACTGACCCTCGAGGCCTGCGACCTGAAGGAACGAAAACAAGAAGTAACCAAGCTGGCTGCTATGGCTAAATATTATGCGAGCGAGGTTGCTGTGAAGGTAGCCAATGATGCCGTGCAGATCTTTGGCGGCTACGGCTATACGAAAGATTTTCCGGTGGAGAAACATTATCGCGATGCCAAGCTGTGCACCATCGGCGAGGGCACTTCTGAAATTCAAAAGCTTGTCATCTCGCGTGAAGTGCTAAGAGGATAACGGAGAAAGAGTGGCGCGAAAGACAAAGAGGTCAAAGGGATGAGGCCTTAAATCTCAAACGGTGAATTTCAAAAAATAAATAATTGGGCACCGAACATATTAGGAGGTTGCATCCTTTATGATAGAATGAATAATTCACGCTCTCCATACCAGGTTTCAGCGGAATGCATAGGGCACAAAGGCTTTGAAGCTTTGTTGAAGAGGATTAGAATGTTGCGGTGCCCAGAAAAGATCCAAAAGCTGGAAGCCGAATGCGTATGGCCGTCATTGCGCTTTTTTCCGTTCCATAAGGCTGATGCAAACGGTGCTGCTACCACTTTTCTAACTTAAGTGATCAACGTTATTTTGTTGTGCATGCTGCCTATTCAACATTAAAAATTATTTCACCTCCTGCATCTGCACCAGCTTGTTGTAATAGCCCCCCTTTTCCATCAGCGATTCATGAGTTCCCCTTTCCACGATGGACCCTTTCTGCAATACGATGATCTCGTCGGCATGACGGATCGTGGACAGCCGGTGCGCAATGACGATGGAGGTTCTGTTCTGCATCATCTTGTTGATCGCATCCTGCACCAGCCTTTCGCTCTCCGTATCCAGTGAAGATGTGGCTTCGTCAAGAATCAGGATGGGCGGATTCTTGATGACGGCGCGTGCAATCGTGAGCCGCTGCCGTTCGCCGCCCGAAAGCTTGCTGCCGCGGTCGCCGATGTTGGTGTTGAAAGCCGCTTCTTTCGTTGTAATAAAATGATACGCGTTCGCTACTCTTGCCGCATCTGCCACTTCTTCTTCAGAAGCATCCTGCTTGCCAAGCCGGATATTGTTTTTGATGGTATCGTTGAATAGAATGGGCTCTTGTGTTACAATGCTGATCTGCTCTCTCACCGAGCGCAGCGAATAATTTTTGATATTGATGCCGTCGATCAATAGCTCACCCACCGTAACATCGTGAAATCGCGGCACAAGATCGGCAAGGGTGGATTTGCCCGCGCCGGAAGAACCGACGAGTGCGATGGTTTTTCCCTTTTCAATGGTGAGATTGATATCATGAAGCACGGTCACGCCGTTGTAGGCGAAGGAAACATTCCTGAGCTCGATGCTGTTCGTGAATTGCTCGAGTTTTTTTCCCGCTTCATTGTCATCGATCGTGCTTTCGGTCATTAATATTTCTTCAATCCGCCCGATAGCGGCCGATCCCTTTCTCATATTGCTGAATGAAGTGCTGAGGGATTTTGTAGGATTGATCATGTTGTAAAACGTACCGAGATACGTGAGCAGCAGAGAGCCCGTGAGACCAAACTGCGCACTCAATACAAGCCTTCCCCCAAAATAAAGAATGGCTGCGAAGATCATCACACCCAGAAATTCCGACATCGGTGAAGCCAGGTCCCTTCTATAGCCGATCCTGTTCTTCACGTTCAGCATTTCCGAATTGTTGTTGAAGAACCTGGATTTCAACAGACCTTCCGAATTAAAGGCTTTAATGACGCGCAAACCGGAAAGCGTTTCATCCAGTATGGAAACAGATTCGGAATAATAGACGGCTACATCCTGCGACTGTTTTTTCAATGATCTGGTGATTCGCCCGATCACGAATCCTACAACCGGTATGCACACAAGCACAAACAGTGTGAGTTGATAGCTCATAAACAGAAGGACTAGCAAAGTGATGATGATCGTGAGCGGATCGCGCACCCATCCTTCCAGTGTGCCGATCACTGATGCTTCCACCTCGCCTACATCGTTCGTCATCCTGCTGATAACATCCCCTTTCTTTTTTTCGGTAAAAAAGCCAATGGGCAGGTGCAGGATCTTCTCGTAAAGTTCATTACGAAGCCGGTTAACGATCTTATTTTTTAAAGGATTCAGCACATAGTAGGCGAGGTAGAGAAAAAGATTTTTCAAAAAAACCGAGACTACGATCAAAACACAGATGAGCGCAAGCGTGCTGGCTTTTCCCCGTGTATCGATGCTGTTCCTGAGAACATCGCGGATATAGATCACGACCGGGTTGTTTGAGCTGCCCGTGAATCCACTGTTCCCCGGCTTGTCGCCATTAAAGATCATTTCCAGGAATGGAAAAAGAAGGCCCAGGGAAAAGAGAGAAAAAACGATCGATAGAACGATAAACAGGATATAGAGAAAGGCTTCACTCTTGAACTGTCGGATATATTTAAAAACTCTTGCGTATTTCTTCATTGGTGGCTCAGCACTTGGAAAGCCGCAAAGTAACTAAATTTACCTTGTCTACCGGTTCGTCAGCTATTGAAGAGGGCCGGCAGCGCAATAATCAAAAGGAAACGGCTGCATGGATTCAGCCATGCGCAATAAAAATTGAATATGCAGGAAGGGAAAAGACAAAAGCAGATCGGTGGGCTGATCCAGGAAGAGATCAACTCCATTTTCCAGCGCATGGGTTTACATATTGTAGATGGCGGCATGGTTTCCATATCATCAGTGAAGGTGACGCCAGACCTCCTTGAAGCAAGGATCTACCTGAGTATTTATAATGTGGCCGACAGTAAAGCCGTTTTGAAAAAGATAGAGGAGAAAGCATGGGAAGTGAAGAAAGAACTCGCGAGCCGCGTGAAGCACCAGCTGCGGCGAATTCCCGAGCTGAAGTTTTTTCTAGATGATACACTTGACCAGGTGTTTAAAATGGAAGAGCTGTTCCGTCAGATAAAAAAAGAAGATAAAGACAAAAAAGAAG